>JANNEU010000280.1:0-6907 GCA_031379035.1 Hyphomicrobiaceae bacterium
CGCAACCATCGCGCGTGCATGGCTGGAGTGCGCCCCTGGTGGCCATTACTCGCGCGCAGTCACGCTGGCGCGCTTCATCATTCTGTGTGGACCGGCAGCATCGTCAGAGCGGCTGCGCAGCCTATCGCGTTGCAGTAAGTGCGGCGCGCTGGGTGCGGCGACCTATGCGCCGTCATGGAGTGATAGTCAGATTGGGGTGCGAGGGGGTCCCCACCGGAGCCGGATGGGTTCAAGCGCGAATAACTTGCTGTGGCTCGCAATTGGCACGCACTGTGATAGACGCACGAATGAAGCCGGATTCGCTTCGCAGGAGCTGGGTGCCGCCGCAGGGAAGTCTTTTAGATAAAGCGTAGCCCGGAAGCACCGCGATGCGTGCCAATTGCGAGCCAGAACTTGTAAATCTGCGCCGTCAAGCCATCTAAGTGCTTGATTTTGTTGGCGCTCCCTACGGGAGTCGAACCCGTCTTACCAAATTGAAAATCTGGTGTCCTAACCGATAGACGAAGGGAGCGGACGGGGCGTCTATAGACAGTTCACGCTGGTCGCGCAAGTCGTCCAGCATCAGTCGTCAGCACCAGTGATTGGCCTGACTGTTGGCGTTGACCGGCTGCTTGCCTGTTTGCCGGCCAGATTGTTCGATGGGCATGCGACTTTGGCCGCACGCCCTTGGCCAATGGGTCGCTGCTGTCAACCGTCTGGCGCAATCGGATCGTGTGCTTACAACTGCTGTTTGGTGGCTGTGGCTTGAGGCCCGGATGGCCTCAAAAGTTCACCTTGTCGCCGCCTTTGAGTTGGAGCATTTCGCGGGCGTCGGCCGGGGTCGCGATTTCGAGGCCGAGGCCCTCAATGATCTTGCGGATGGTGCTGACCTGCGCGGCGTTGCTCTCGGCCAATTTGCCGGGCCCAAGCCAGAGGCTGTCTTCGAGGCCGACACGCACGTTGCCGCCGAGCGCGATGGCTTGGGCTGCAATGGTCATCTGGTTGCGGCCGGCGCCAAGCACGCTCCATTGATAGTCCTTGCCGAACAGCCGGTCGGCGGTGCGCCGCATGTGCTGCACGTCCTCTGGATGGGGGCCGATGCCGCCCAGCAATCCGAATACGGACTGGATGAAGAAGGGCGGCTTGACGAGACCGCGGTCGGCGAAGTGGCGCAAGGTATAGAGATGGCCGATGTCGTAGCACTCGATCTCGAAGCGCGTGTTGTTTTCAGCGCACCGCGTGAGGATGTTTTCGATGTCCTTGAAGGTGTTCTTGAAGATGCGATCATCGGAGGCTGCAAGATAAGGCTTTTCCCAATCGTGCTTGAACTCCTTGAAGCGCTCCAACATCGGATAGAGGCCGAAGTTCATGGAGCCCATGTTCAGCGAGGCGACTTCCGGTTTGAGCACGGCGCAGGGCAACAGACGCTCGTCGATGCTCATGGTGGGTGCGCCGCCGGTGGTGATGTTGAGGACGGCGTCGGTGCGCTGCTTGATGACCTTCAAGAACGGATGGAAGGCTTCGGGCGTGTGGATCGGCTTGCCGGTCTTTTCGTCGCGGGCGTGGAGATGGACGAGGGCTGCGCCGGCCTCGGCGGCTCCAATGGCGGCATCGGCGATCTGTTCAGCGGTGATCGGTAAATACGGCGACATGGAAGGGGTATGGATCGAGCCGGTAACGGCGCAGGTGATCATCACCTTGCGGGCTTTGCCCTTGTGGACAGCGGGGGCTTTTGGGGCGGAGTTCTTGGCGGGGGTGGCCATGGCGAAACCTTCGGATCAAGGGCTTGGATGCAGCCTTCATGTTTCCCGATTGTAAGCAGGTTTACAACCTGCATTGCGCGCGGAGTGGCTGCGCAGAGGAAGCCTTGCTCCAGGAGCGGACGCGCGTCAGACTAAGCCGTTGCGATAGGCGAAACGATTGAGGCGCGACGAATGCCGAGTTTGCGATTGTTTGTGCTTGGCGCGGTTGCCGTCGTTGGCAGCACGACCGCGCATTTGATCATCGCGGACATGGCAGTCCACGCCGACGTGCGTCCGCCCGGATCTTTCCAAGTTGCCCAAGGCGGATCATGTCAGAGTTGGTTCCGGACGTGTGCGGCGCGATGCAAGGAGCGGGCACCATTGGACAAAAATTGCATTTCTGATCGATGCACTCCAAAGTTGTCGGAGTGCCGGCAGAGCGGTTGCTGGTCGGAAGGAGCGCTCTACGGCGATACCAAGCTGTGCGGGCTGGCGAAGTAGGCGGGCTTTTGGTCGGCTAAAGAACTGCATCGGCGGCATTCTGGCGGTTGCGCTGCGCCGGGTCAGCCGGTATAGGAGCGACTTCCGAACCGACCGGCAGGGCATGCCGTGGCGGTTCTGAAAGCTGAAAACCCCACACACGGGCCGAAGCACCCTCCAGAGGAGGGATCAAGCAAGTGTGCACCACATCGGTGCAGACGTGCTCGATCCTGGTCCGTAAGGGCCACGCGTTGACCACAGCCAGAAGAGGCTGACATGCGGTTGATGCACGGCGTAACGCCACCCTCAGAAGGACCTGCCAGTTGCGCTTGTCGCATCCGGTGGACGGCCCGCGAGCATAGGAGAGCAAAATGCCCAAGTTGAAGACCAAAAGTGGTGCCAAAAAGCGTTTCAAGATGACGGGAACTGGCAAGGTTCGCGCCGCTGCCCAAGGCAAGCGTCATGGCATGATCAAGCGGACGGCGAAGTTCGTGCGGACCGCGCGCGGGAACATGACTTTGAGCGATTCCGACGCGAAGATCGTGAAGAAGTACATGCCGTACGCAAGGTAAGTGAAGGCGGGAGTGGTCAGTCGTGAGTGGTGAGTGGTGTAAACCACCGTGCCGTCTCTGAAACCACCACTCACCACTGGCCACTCACCACTGACCCCTTCATTCATATCGGAGCACTCCCATGGCACGCGTCAAACGCGGCGTCACAGCCCACGCCAAGCACAAAAAAGTTCTCAAGGCCGCCAAGGGCTATTATGGCCGCCGCAAGAATACGATCCGGGTCGCCAAGCAGGCGGTCGAAAAGGCGCTGCAGTACAATTATCGCGACCGCAAGGTGAAGAAGCGGAACTTCCGCGCGCTCTGGATCCAGCGCATCAACGCTGCGGTGCGCGAGCACGGCTTGACGTATGGGCGCTTTATCAACGGCCTCAACAAGAGCGGCATCGAGATCGACCGTAAGGTTCTCGCTGATCTCGCTGTGAAGGACGCCGCCGGCTTTAAGGCGATCGTCGACAAGGCCAAGGCGCACGTCAGCCAGCCGCACACGGCGAAAGCTGCGTAAGCACGCCCTTCGTTGATATCACGCCGATGTCATCCTCGGGCTTGTCCCGAGGACCTAGTGTTCAGCACATTCCGTCGCTTGTAGCGAGCGCAAGCGGCACCCGCGAGCGCAATCCGTAGGTGTGTTTGAGTGGCCTGATGGGTCCTCGGGCCAAGCCCGAGGATGACAATCGTGGGGTTGCTCTCTCAAGAGGGACTCCGATGTCATCG
The DNA here is from genome assembly GCA_031379035.1 of Hyphomicrobiaceae bacterium. Taxonomy (GTDB): domain Bacteria; phylum Pseudomonadota; class Alphaproteobacteria; order Rhizobiales; family Hyphomicrobiaceae; genus JABFRJ01. The sequence continues at coordinate 3,485 of JANNEU010000280.1, forward strand.
ACCGACCTCACTGCACTCGAAAGCAAGTTGATCGAAGAGGCTTCGACCGCAACCGATCTCGCATCGCTCGACACTGTGCGCGTGGCGGCGCTGGGCAAGAAGGGTGCGATTTCCGAACTCATGTCTGGGCTCGGCAAGATGCCACCCGACGAGCGCAAGACGTTTGGTGCCGCGGTCAACGCGCTCAAGTCGCGGGTGACGGAGGCGCTGGATGGCCGCAAGGCCACGCTGGACAGTGCGGCGTTGTCGGCGCGGTTGGCGAACGAGCGGGCAGACGTGACCTTGCCGGTGCGGATGGGCGGTATGGCCGATGGCCGCATCCATCCCGTCTCCCAGGTGTTCGACGAAATTGCCGAGATCTTCGCAGACATGGGCTTTCGCATTGCGGAAGGTCCGGACATCGAGACCGATGAGCTGAATTTCACCAAGCTGAACCTGCCGGCCGAGCATCCCGCGCGGCAGATGCACGACACGTTCTATCTCAACACACCGAACACGGCGCATGGTACCGAAAAGCCGCCGTTGTTGCTGCGCACGCACACTTCACCCGTGCAGATCCGCACGATGATGAACCAGAAGCCGCCGATCCGCATTATCGCGCCGGGCCGCGTCTACCGCATGGATTCCGACGCCACGCACACGCCGATGTTCCATCAGATCGAAGGGCTGGTGATCGATGAGAGCACGCACTTCGGCCACATGAAGTGGTGCCTGGAGGAATTCTGCAAAGCGTTCTTCGAAGTGGAGCAGGTGAAGATGCGGTTCCGCGCGTCGCACTTCCCGTTCACGGAGCCATCAGCGGAAGTGGACGTCGGCGCCGAAGCCATCGGCAAGCCCGGCCAGTGGCTGGAAATTCTCGGCTGCGGGATGGTGCATCCGAAGGTGATCGCCAACTGCGGGCTTGATCCGGAGAAGTATCAAGGCTGGGCGTTCGGCATGGGGTTGGATCGCATCACCATGCTGAAGTACGGCATTCCGGATTTGCGGGATATGTTTGCTGCGGATCTCAGATGGCTGCGGCACTACGGGTTCTCAGCGTTTGATGTCCCGACTTTGGCGGGTGGGATGAGCGGGTAAAAATAGCTGTAATTTCACACATTTGTCCAATTGTTCATCGCGGTGGACAAGCAAGCCAGTCATGTTGTTCAATTTTGTTTGTTTCCGATATTTTGGCGTCAGGGGTGGCGTCGATTCGCGGAAAATCAAATGAAAACCGAAACTAAGGCCTACCTCAAACACGTTTTTGCATTGCCAGCCGGATTTGCTTGGATTTTGCCCCCATTGGGGCTTGTCTGGGCGTTCCTGATGACGCCTCAACAGGCTCTTCGTTGGGCTTTTGCGCCAGGCTCAAGCGATGAGAAGATTGCGCGCGCCCTTGATCCGACTGTCGCGTTCGAAGATCTGCAAAGGAAACTTGCAGAGGCAAACGCTGTATCGGCACAGTGCTTGAAGGCACAGTCTGCTGCGGCCGTGGTTCAGACCAAACTGCGACCAGCGAACCCTGCTTGTGTCCTCGGGGTCGAGGGCTTGTCCGACCAATATGTTCCAAGGGACCAAGCAGTGGCCTTTTTGGGCGGACGCTTGCATATCAACGTGACCGCTAACCCGGGCAGCTTTATTGGCGGCTGCCCCTTTTATGTTGGCACCGACCTAGAGGACTCGCATCTCATTGCAATTCGCTTTGGGGCTGCACAGGAAGTGAAAACAAGTATTGGCTCTTATCGCGTCATACCGACGACCTGGACGGACAAAATACTTAGTCGAGGTTGCGTGTTCGATATCGTAAAGGTACCAAGCGCGGAACCAAGTACGCCGTCAGGACCTCCGATAAGCACCGGTTCGATCCGGAAGTAGCAGTGTAATCCGGATAAGCGGAGCGCCATCCGCCGGGGCTGGCTCTGACTTTGCGAGTGGCGCGTCTATAGCCGAGCCTGTTGCGGCGGATCGCGGGCGTGAAGGACGCCCTTATCCGCCCTACAGGTTGAGCGCGTTGCCCTCCTGCCGCCTCGATTTATGAGGGGGCTAGCCCGCCCATGCCCCCTCCTGACGCGGCGCTGGGGTTGTGGTAGCCTGTGTTATGCCAACACTCAAAGATGAGCCGAAGCCCGCTGCGCCCGAACCCTTTGTGGCCGAGCTGCAAGAGCGCGTGCGCGTGCTGGAGCAGCTGGTAGCGGCGCTTGCCGCTGCGCAAAAGCCCGAGCACCCAAACGCCTGGATCGACAGGATCGCCGGGCGCTACGCGGATGACCCTGAGTATGAGAAGGCCGTCGCGGCAGGTGCGGCATGGCGAAAGCGCGAAAATGCGCGATCCATTCGGGAACTTGAACAGCAAGGGTTGATCGATGCTGATCCTGGACAGCGATCACCTGACGATGCTGGAGCGGCGAAATCCCGAGGCCGAAAGTCTGGCGCGAAAACTCGCTGACAGCGGACAGCCGGTCGCAACGACAATTGTCTGTGTTGAAGAGCAACTCCGTGGCTGGCTCGTGCGTGTGTCAGTCGCAAGGACGGAGGACGCCTTGCTGCTGGCCTATCAGCGCCTCCATCGGCGCATCAATGAACTTTCAGATTTGCCGATCGTTCCATGGCAACCGGCGGCAGCCGAGCTGTTCAGACAGTGGCGGCAACAGAAATTGCGGGTCAGCACCATGGACCTGCGGATTGCTGCCATCGCGCTTGCCAACGATGCCATGCTGTTGTCGCGCAATCTGCGCGATTTTGAGCGGGTGCCGGGGCTCAAGGTTGAGAATTGGTTGGACGCTTGAGCGTGTGGCGGCGGATGGCGGCGCGAGGGGCGCCTGATCCGCCCTACGGGTTGAGCCTATTGCGACTTGCTGCGATCAGCGCGCCATAACCCTCGGCAGCCAGCCTATCACCTCATCGAGATGATCTACAATCGCGTCCGGCTTCAGCTCTGCCACTGGCGTGGTGGTGTAGCCGAAGCTGGTGAGAATGAGGCCGGTGCCGGCGGCGCGGGCGGCTTCGGCGTCGGCGCGGCTGTCGCCGATCATGACAGCATCGGCCGGCGCGATGCCGAACGGGGTGAGGCAGGCGTGGACCATGTCGGGGAACGGCTTTCTCGGGCGGTCATCACGCGCGCCGACTTTCACGTCGAGCAGGTCTGCGATGCCCAGTGCTTTGACGGCGATCAGCGCCACGTCTTCGGCCTTGTTGGTGCAGAGACCGATTTTTACATCGCGCGCGCGGAGTTCTTCGAGCAGCTTGCGCGCGCCGGGGTAGAGGCCGTTGCCTTCAGCAGAGACGGCGCGGTAGGTAGCGAAAAAGCGCTGCATCACGTCTGTGCGCTGCGCGTCTGTCAGCGCGAGGCCAGCGCGCTCGGCCGCTTTGTCGATGGCCAATCGCGCGCCGCCGCCGACGATGGTGTGCACATCCTCGGCGGTAAACGGCGTGATGCCGAATGCT
>JANNEU010000306.1:0-1646 GCA_031379035.1 Hyphomicrobiaceae bacterium
GCATGACTTTGACAAGGGCAGCGTGCAGCCCCTCGGCAGTATCGTTGGCCGCTGTCAGTCCCGCGCGATGCGCCCGCTCGGCAATGTGTGGCGTGTGCTCGAAGATGTCGCCGAAGCGCTCGACGAACAGGGCGCGCGGCAGCTTGCTCGGCACATAGCCGCCCGCTGGCGGATGCGTCTTGATCCAGTGCCGGGCGATGTCGAGGCGTGTGGCGACCCAGGCGTGTTTGTGGGCTTGCACGTAGTCGAGAAAGCGCATCAGCGAGGCAGCGCGGCCAGGCCGACCGACGAGGCGGCAGTGAAGGCCAATGGATAGCATCTTCGGATGCGTTGCACCCTCGGCATAGAGCACGTCGAAGCTGTCTTTCAGATAGGCAAAGAATTGATCGCCGGCGTTGAACCCTTGTGGCGTTGCAAAGCGCATATCGTTGGCGTCGAGCGTATAGGGCACGATCAGCTGTGGACCATGCGGCCCGTCCACCCAATAGGGCAGATCATCGGCGTAGCTGTCGGCTGAATAGAGAAAGCCCTGCTCTTCCATCACGATGTTGAGCGTGTCGGCGGAACAGCGGCCTTGGTAGAAGCCGAGCGGTCGCGTGCCCGCGACGTCTGTATGCATGCGGACGGCTTCATGGATTTGCGCCACCTCGTCCGCCTTCTTGAAATCCTTGTATTCGATCCATTTGAGGCCGTGCGTGGCGATCTCCCACTTCGCTGCGTTCATAGCAGCGATAACGTCCGGCGATCGCGCCATGGCGTGCGCCACGCCGAACACAGTGACCGGCATTTGCCGCTCGGTGAACATCCGGTGCAGCCGCCAGAAGCCGGCACGCGCGCCGTACTCGTAGATGCTCTCCATGTTCATGTGCCGCTGGCCGGGCCATGCCGCCGCCCCGACGATCTCTGACAGAAACGCTTCCGACGCCGCATCCCCGTGCAGGACGCAGTTCTCGCCGCCTTCCTCGTAGTTGACGACGAACTGAACGGCGATGCGCGCGCCCCCTGGCCACTGCGCATGCGGCGGCGTCGCGCCATAGCCCTTGAGATCGCGCGGATAGGATTGGCCCGTTATCGGATCTTTCATGAGCGATCAGCTTCCCCTGTAGGTCGAATAGCTCCACGGCGAGATCAGCAGCGGCACGTGGTAATGCCCGCCCGGCTCGGCAATGGCAAAACGCAGCGGCACGATATCGAGGAAAGCGGGCTCCGCCAGCCTGGTGCCGCGCGCGCGGAAATAGTCACCGGCATGGAACGTCAGCATGTAGGTGCCGACCTTGTAGGCGTCGCCGGTCAGCAGCGGTTCATTGGTGCGGCCGTCGGCGCTTGTTTCAGCTGTCTTGACCGGCAGCCACGCGCCATCGGCGCCGAGCTTATGCAGTTCGATCCTGACACCCTTGGCCGGGCAGCCGTGCGCCGTATCCAGAACATGCGTCGATAGTCGGGCCATAGCGGGGTCTCCGGGTCGAAACTGGGGACAGCCACCATTTTCTGACGGCGATGGCAAGCGGCCCGCATCAAAGTTTGCGGCGGATCCTGGGGCTACGGTCCGCGGGTCCTCCGCTCGGCCGTCCGCGACTGGCTCGCCTCCGTCATCCGGAACGACCTCATCGGCTTCCGTGTCGGGAGGACGCTTACCCACTGAAGCC
>JANNEU010000315.1:0-4967 GCA_031379035.1 Hyphomicrobiaceae bacterium
TGGTGTGGATATTGAGCGCCTTGATGGAGAGGGCGAGATTGAATTGCTAACCCCGCCGCTCAAATTGGTGCCGGAAACGTACCGCCTCACCGTCTCTGTCTATGAGCAAGAGTTTGGACGCATTGTAGGGGCTCAGATGGGCGCGACGTTCCACGTGCGGCACCCCATTCTGGCGCCAACTGCATTTGGTGTTTTTCACGAGAGCGGCGAGTGGCGGGTTTAAACTCGCGGCGTCATTGTTGCCCACCGCAAAATAGCAAAGTGTTAGCGCCCGCTTGAAGTCCATTCCTTGTAAAGGGTGACATCATGAATTTGGCCACCACCAGCCTCAATCACACCCCTGTCCTCAACACGTTGGACCTGCATGATCCTGACTCGCAAGAGACAGCGGGTCTCCGCGCAAGTTATGAGCGTTTCGATGCTGTTGTTTTGGAAGCATTGGGTGCCGAGGCAAGAGGGCAACTGCAAACTGCGGCAATTAATGCCTCAGTTGCCGCGAGCGTTGCGGCGCACTTGCATTGCGGGATCTTTGCCAGTTCACGACTGGAAGAGCTGCTGAACTCTATCGGTCGCCGCATCACTCGCCGGACAGCAACCACGCCTGCCAAACGCAGCCCGACGGCAGTTAAGCGCGTACTGCATGTCCTTACGCATGCTTACCCTGTCGGCGGCGTGACGAAGATGCTCGGTCTATGGTTGAGGCTAGATGGTGAGCGGCAGAACTCGATTGTTCTCACGCAGCATCGTGGTTCGGTGCCCGCTGCATTGCGCTCGGCCGCGCGTGCATCTGGAGCGCAGATCCATAGATTGAATATGCAGGCGGGGGACTGCTTTGCATGGGCGCAGCGCTTGAGAGAAATTGCAGCGGACTATGACGCCGTGGTTCTCCACATACACTGTGAGGATATTGTCCCGCTTTTGGCTTTTGCTGATCCTGTTGGACGGCCACCGGTCTTACTCCTGAACCACGCGGACCACCTGTTTTGGCTTGGGACAAGTATCAGTGATGTCGTGATCAACCTTCGAGAAGCTGCGCAAGATATCTCGATCCAACGCCGGTTCACCGAGCCACAGCGCAATGTCATCATTCCGACGCTGGTTGAACGGGCTCAACGCACGTTGTCGCGCCACGAAGCGAAACGCGCCATCGGTATAGATCCAAACCAAACAATGCTTTTGTCGGTTGCCCGCAAGGTTAAGTTTGACGCACATGGGGGCGTGAATTACGCCGACATTGTCGCGCCGGTTCTCGCGCAACGACCAGAGGCGATACTGGTCGTTGTCGGTGCTGGGGACATGCCTGAATGGCGATCTACGACCGAGGCCTTGGGCGGACGCATCGTTTCGGTGGAAGAGACGCCGGACATTACTCCCTACCTCGAGGCGGCTGATATTTATGTCGATTCATATCCGTTTGTCTCGTCCACATCGATGATGGAGGCCGCCAACTACGGTATGCCTCTGTTGACGCTCTTCGTGGCACCACAGTCTGCTCGGATTGTCGGTATCAACCACGTCGGGCTTGTCGGAACCGCGTTGCAGGCCACTTCCATCGAAGCGTATCGTGAACTTCTGCTGCGATTGATCGCTGAATCGGACTTTCGAACTACGACAGGTGCTGCGTCTACAGATGCCGTCCGGAGGGATCACACGCCGCCTGGTTGGTTTGGCTTCCTTGACGACGCATATGTTCGCGCATTGAACTTACCGAGGCTCGATTGGAGCCAACAGGCCCCGCACGCAGCGCCGGAAGCGCCTCAGTTCGGTGAGCCGGACTGCCGGCATCAGGCGATGTTCGGCTCAGGCTTCGGCCTCGTTGAAATGAAAAAAGGCTGTGTTGGATTACTGCCGTTTAGACAGCGCGTCGACTTCTGGCGTCAGATCGGTAGAGAGCACGGATTTCGGCGTCCGACAGAGGCGGCGAGCTATCTTTTGCCGGAATGGCTTAAGCGGACGATCAAGGATCGAAAGCATGGCTGACGTCTATTGGCGAACTTACTGCTGACCATCGCCTCGCGTCACAGTGCGCAAGCCAGTGCGGCCCACAGACACGCGGATCATTGCTTCCGCAAAAGTAGCGCTCGACGACAAGCGGAATGCGTCTCGTATGCCCCATTGCAGCGCAAATTGTGATACTGCCTTTGAAAGATAGCGTCGAACTTCTTTTTGATTTGCGAGTGTCAGCCGCGCGCTATCTTGCAATGCACTACCGATGAACTCGTAATCTGAACGCTCGAGCCGGAACGGCCGGTAACTGGCGAGTTCCATCAACTTTGCCGAAGCTGCAATACACAGATGTGCTGCTTCGGACGGTTCAAGTTGCTTCGAGGCTGTCTCCCACATTTCCTGGAGTGTAGATCTGGCCTTAAGTTCAGCTTGCATTGTTTTTGGAAACTTGAGATCTGACGCGCCGCGGCGTCGACGAAGCGCTGACACTGCGCCCAACTGAGAACAGACTGCCATAATCCGCCCGCTTACGACGGACTGCGAGGAGATACTTTCGGAATGCATCCGATACTTTCCCAGTTTGACAGGAAGATTGTGCAGTCTCCCGCGCTCTGCCAAGCGCCAATACAGATCGCTATCTTCGGAGTTTGTGACGTAGCGGTAGCCCCCGACCTCTTCAAACGCAGCGCGGCGTGTCATCATGAAGGGGTGAATCAAATACGGCTCTCGCGCTGGCGCCCAGGATGGATCAGCGAGGTCAATCGGCAATGGCTCACTCTGAGACGCAATCATCCGACCAGAAGCGTCAATGGGATCGACACGCCCACCGACTGCAATGCAATCCGAATACATTCTAAGATAATCGATTTGAACTTGAAGCCGGTCCAAGTAGGCAATGTCGTCGGCATCGAAGCGCGCGATAAACTGTGCGGTGCAGTGTGACAGGCCAAGGTTCAGGGCGTCAACGATACCACCGTTTGGCTTTTTGACGACGGTGATCCTGTGGTCTTCAGCAGCAACTTTCGCCAGCAATGCCGGCGTCGCATCAGTGGAGCCATCATCGACAATCACGAGCCGGATGTCGGTCAGCGTTTGAACCTGAATGCTGGCAATCGCCTCTTGCAGGTAGGTCGCGCCATTGAAGACTGGGATGAGAACATCGACGAGGGACGACGCTGTCATCGTGCGCTCCCGGATAGACTTTGTTTTTTATCGAGACTATTCATGCGCAGTTCTGCTTTTTGGGGCCTGGATCTTTCGTTGTCAGGCACGCTACCAATGCCGACCGCAGGGCTCGTGGCGCTACCAAATGATAGGCCGCGCGCATCGGTGAGATGTGTAAGGCTTCTAGAATAGCCCGCAACGCGCCACCGCGATCGCCGGCACGCGCACGGCTTCCGGCCGCCTCTACAAAATAGTAATAGTAGTGTTCGCAACACTGCCATCTGCTGCGGAGCATGGCCTGCGGGGATGACCAAAGCCAGGGCGCGCGCAAGGCATGGCGGCGGAACACGCGCCGCGCGTAGCGTACCCGTGCGCGCTGGATTGGATCCCAAGTTCCGGGTGCGCGCGCCCGGAACAAGATAGACGGGACTTCTACAAAGCAAAGCTGATGCCTCCGTGCCAGTCGCAGCGTCCAATCCCAGTCCTCGCCCGCTTCTAGCGTTTCATCCTGAAAGCCAATCTTAGACGTAATCGACGATCGAGCCACGAGCGTTCCAAGTTGCGAGAAGTAACCGCTCAACAGGGCGCGCAACAAGTCGTCCCCGTGTCCGGGATTGATCGCGGGAGAGGGTGGGTCCTGCGGCGCAAGTTCGGCGTCGCAAATCACAAACTGGCCAACGACCGCCTCCAGGTCTGGGCGCTCTTCCAGCATGGCGAGATGCGGGCGCAGATGTCCCGGCAGCCAAACGTCATCATCATCAAGAAATGCAACGAACTCACCGGTTGCGACGCGCAAACCTGCATTTCGGGCAGCGGCGGCACCGCGCTTAACGACGGGCAAATATTTGGCCTCATGTGCGTCGCAGATGACCCTTATTTCACCATCGCACCCGTTGTCACAAACAATCACTTCAAACTCAAGGTCAGGTGCCTTAAGTGCGCAAATGCTCGTCAATGCCTGGATCAACATGGTCGGCCGCCTGAAGGTCGGCACAATGACCGATATGCGCCTCTGCACAGTCATGGCAAGGCTCCTCTGCAGCTTTTACTTGTCTGGAGCGAGGACAACGCAACCGGCAAGCGGTGGAAACAACAACGGTGGGCGACAATATAGGCCGTGATCGCTCCGGTAGCGTCGGCGACGCACCGGATCCGGCTGTATCACGGTACCCATGTCATAGACTTCGGCGAGCACTTCCGGAGCATCGCACAAAGGCAGAGTTCTATGGTCTGCTGCTGCTCATTGGATGCGCGCATTCGCGAACGACCATCAAAAGGCGTACGTCGCCTGGTTGGTGCGCACGGCTGAGCGTAACTTTGAGAAATTTGAGTGGCGCGCTACCCGAAGATTGAGCACGGCGCGCCCTTTGACGTCGGGATGCCAGGATGCGCTTCGTTGCTACCTCAGGCCGTTTCTAGGGTCGTTCCGCTCTTGGTGGAATCGAGGAACGACCCTAGCTCTTTGTTTTGTCGTGCTTCTTATCGGGAAAACCGCTCACACTTTTCCCGGAAGCACTCTAGCCAACGCCCACCACAAAGCTCACCACGGTCGCGCAAGAGCCGCCGATGTTCAGCGTGGCCGCCCGCTTGGCCCCTTCCACCTGCATATCGCCTGCCCCGCCGGTCACCTGCTTGGCACAGTCCAGCAGCATGCGCGCACCGGTCGCACCCACCGGATGCCCGCAGCCGATTAGGCCGCCACTCGGATTGATTGGCAACTTGCCACCCATCGCAATCGTCCCATCTTCGACCGCGCGCCAGCTCTCGCCGGGATTTGTAAGGCCGAAATGATCGATCGCCATGTACTCGGTGATTGAAAAGCAGTCGTGCGTCTCGATCACGTGCAGATCCTGCAC
>JANNEU010000318.1:0-1672 GCA_031379035.1 Hyphomicrobiaceae bacterium
CGGCCTTCAAGGCCAAGCCCTGCGGGCGCGCTGAAACGCGCGGCCTTGACCGCCGACCGGCGCGTCGGCCTATGCTCTGCCATCAGGATCAAGCCGCAGACCGACCGCTCAGCCCACTCAGTTCAGCGAGGAGGCATTTTAGAAGAGTTAGAGATTTCAGGTTATTAGGTTTCGCACTTGTTATTGCTATTTGGTTTGCATTAAAAATGCTAGGACTCATCGTTGGGGGCATGATTACGATAATAAATCCGTAAGATCGATCTCGGCGGCTGGCCAGACTTCATCCAATCTGGACCCAGAATGGGGACAGCCAAGCCACTTGTATAATTGCATCACCGTCCCACACCCCTCTCACACCACCGCACTCGCCCCCTCCGCCAGCCCAGACCCGCCGTAAAGCCACTGCAGGCTGTCGTAGTAATCCTCCACTGTCATCGCGCGCATCATGGCGTTGCGGAGCGCTGCGTGGCCGCCATCGGGATGATAGATATGATCGCCGATCATGCGGGACTGGATCTGGATGCGCGCGGTGCGATGCACGCGCTTTTGCCGGTAGGTTTCAAGCACCGCGGGAATATCGCCCGGCGTCTTGTTCATTTCGTGAGCCAGACAAACGGCATCTTCCATCGCCATGCACGCGCCCTGCGCCATGTACTGCAAGGTCGGATGCGCCGCATCGCCCAGCAATGCCACGCGGCCATCGACCCATTTCAGCACCGGGTCACGGTCACACAGCACCCACAGCTTCCAGTCGGTGCCGATCTCGATGATCTGCCTCGCAACCGGAGCGATATGCGCAAAACCCTTCATCACTTCGTCGTGGCTGACGGGCTTGCCCGCCACCGGCTCCATCGCCGCGTTGTGGCAAGTAACAACAAGGTTGAACGCCTTCGAACCCGACAACGGATAGTGCACCAGGTGGCACTTCGGCCCGGCCCACAACGCTGCCGCATTCCACCTTAGAGACGCTGGCATCTGCTCGGCGGGAATGACGGAGCGATACGTTGTATGTCCCGTGACGCGCGGCGCGCCATCGCCCACCAGCTGCGCGCGGATTTTGGACATTAGCCCGTCGGCACCGATCAGTGCTTTGCCTTCAATCTTCTTGCCATCCTTCAACACTGCGCAAACCGTGTCGCCCTTGTTCTCATAGCCCACAACTTCGTGCGACGTGCGCAGCTCGACCAGCGGGTTGGCCTTGCAGGCTTTGAGAAACACGCCGTGCAGATCGCCGCGATGGATCACCGCATAAGGGTTCTTGAAGCGCTTGCGGAAGGGTTCATCGAACGGAACCTTGACGATCTGCTCGCCGGTCATGGCGTCCATCATGATCATGGCGTCGACATAGACCGCCATTTTCCGCGCCGTGTCGCCGACGCCGAGGTAGTCGAACGCCTGGAACGCGTTCGGCCCCAGCTGAATGCCCGCGCCGATTTCGCCAAGCTCGGCGGCGCGCTCCAGCACCAGCGTCTTGATGCCCTTCTGCGCCAGTCCCATGGCTGTGGCCAAGCCACCAATGCCGCCGCCAGCGATGAGAATAGGAAGGGACATGGGCGCTCGTTATCGGAGGTGGAGAGTGGGGACCGGTCTGACTAACAGTACTAGGTCAAGCATGGCGGGCGCGCATAATCAACGCCGCTCGGCGGTGACGTGTGGCCTCATGAACGCGCCG
>JANNEU010000349.1:0-34147 GCA_031379035.1 Hyphomicrobiaceae bacterium
CTCAAATAATTTCGTCTTCGTCCATGAGGGGTTCGGCGGCGTCGCGGTCGGCGGTGGGGTCGCGTTTGTCTTTGGTGGCGCGGAACTCGTCGGACCAGGCGATGTGGAACAGGGCATCGCCCATATTGACGATGGGCAAGGTGGTCCGGCCGACGATGATGCCCCGGTGTGATGTGCGGACTTCAGTATCACTGTCCTCGTAGGGGTTGGAGACGACGCCGATCAGTTCGCCGGCGGAAACAGCGTTGCCGATCTGCTTGGTGGTGCGGAAGATGCCGCCGTCGGGCGCGCGCACCCAGCGCGACACGTTGGCGAAGACGGGCGCGCGCTGATCGGGCACGGGCGCTGCGTCAACGCCGTCGGGCAACTCCAGCATGCCGGTTTTGAGCATGACGTTGGCAATGCCGTCCACACCGGCGCGGATGGCGAAGTCATCGAAGCGCAAGCCCTCGCCGCCTTCGTAAACCAGCACGTCGATGCCGCTCTCACGGGCTGCACGGCGGAGCGAGCCAGGCCGCTCGGGGCTCTCCAGCACGACCTGCGCGCCGAACGCTTCGGACAACTCGCGGCAACGCGGGCTACGGGCGAAGTTCGACCTGATCTGCGGCAGGTTCACGCGATGGACGGCGGCGGTATGGAGGTCGATGCCGAACTGGCAACGGTGGACCACCTCATTGAGAAACAGATGCGCGAGGCGTGCCGCCAGCGAACCCGTCGCTGACCCGGGAAACGAGCGGTTGAGATCGCGCCGGTCCGGCAAGTAGCGTGAGCGACCGATGAAGCCGTAGGCATTGACGACCGGCACGCAGAGCAAGGTGCCGGCAATGTTGCCGGGCTGCAGCGTCCGCAACACGCGGCGGATAATCTCGACGCCGTTCAGTTCATCGCCGTGGATGGCGGCGGAGACGAACATTGTCGGGCCGGGCCGGTGGCCGTGCAGCACGTGAACGGGCAGCGTCACCGGCGTGTGGTTGGACAGTTTCGACACCGGCAGATCGACGAGCCCACGCGCGCCTGCGGCTATCTCTGTCCCGCCGATGGTAAATGCCTGCCGCACGCGCTGTGACTTTCAGTGAAGGATCCGCCGACCTGATTTTAGCGCGCACACAATCTGCCGCAAAACACAGCACCTACCGTTGCCCTTCGGGAGGTGTTCCGTACTGCAGCTCGCACGTATCGGGTTATAGCAGAACTCTACCACACGACCGTCACGGGGGGACGGCTAGGTGTTTACCTAGTGTCTAAAGAACGAACAAAAAGTGATCAAAGACGGATCAGTGCGGGCGGGCTTGGTGGCTGAGGTGGAGAGAGCCCGTAGAATGGCCGTTCCGGGCACAGAGTATTAAGCAAAAAACCGGGCAAATCCCCGCTTGGTGGGTGCGCAGCGCGCACTTAACGACAGTATTCTGCAAAAATAAATTTGCTGGTGCCGCCAGTCGGGCGTCAGCGCTGCTGCGTCACCTCACGACGCCAGTCCGCCGCCATGGGCTTGGCAGCAGCCGGCTTGGCGGCGTCGGCCACTTGCGGGGTTGGCAGCAGGCCGGCCATCGGGTGCGCCTTGGCGTGGCCCTTCAGATCGTCGAGCAGCGCTGCGACGAGGGGGGTGGTGGCTTGTGCCGCATGCATCTTGCGGGCCCAGGTGCTGGCGGCCGAACCGGTGCCGACCATGACGACGTAGGAGTAAGCCGCGCCGTTGGCGAACTGGATGCCGCCTGCCGTCCAGGTATCGACGGTGGCGTCGGCATCGGTGGTAACGGACGTACCCGACTTGGCGAAGTGGAGTTTAAGGTCAGCGCGACCGTCTGCGCACCAGGGCGCAAGGAGTTTCAAGGTGCCATGCGCTGTGCCACCGTGACGGTAGCAGAGGGGGGCGGACAGCAAGGTCTTCAAGAGGGCGTGGCTGTCGGCACGGATCAATTGCGAGGGCCGCACGGCCGCATCGCCATCGCCGGCGAGAACCTGAGCTTCGGCGCTGGTGTAGTCGAAGGTGCGCACCAGCGACGGCGCGCGGACGGGGACGTTGCCGCGTTCCAGCAATGCGCCAAGAATAATCGCCGCCATGTGATGGACGCGGCGCGGGGCGCCGGCGATCAAGCCGCGCACGACGGCTGTGGACGGCGGCGTCGCTTCACCGTTCGGATCGTTCGGCGGCAAGGTGAAGCCGAAGCCGTCGATCAGCTTTTTGACGCGGTCCTGGCCGAGTTGGGCCGTGCGCCACTCCAGCGGGCGGTTGAGCGAGCAGGCAAACGAGACAAGCGCGCGGCGCGGCAACGGCGTGGCACTCGTGCCCTTTTCACAGGTGTCGAGCGATCCCGGTGTGGCGGCGGCATCTTGGTAAGGAGACTGGGCTGTGTCGCGATGTTCGTTGGCAATGGCCACGGCGGCTAGCATCTTGCCGGTCGAGGCAATCTGCCGAGCTTCGCGAAGCGGATCGTAAAAACCGGTGGCGGCATCGCGGGCACCGGGAGAGCCGAAGTAGGCGGCGCTTTCGCCGGCTTCGAAATAGCGGACGATCTCGCCTTTGGCATTGGCGGCAACGACGATAATATGCGGCAGCTTACGATCAGGCGCGGCTTTGGCAGGATCGAGCGTGTAGCCCGGATTGATGCGCGCCTGCTCGCGGGTGTTGAGTGTGGTCAGCTCAACCTTGATGCGTTCGTGGAAGGCCAGGTTCTCAGCCGCATCCAGAGTTGTCGTGACACCGCGCACGCTATCGCGCCAAGCAAAGCCATAGGCCTGTTTCATTTCCTCGCGGATGCCGAAGCGCGCCGCTGGCAACAGCGCATTGGCACGGATGATTGGATTGGCCACAGCGCGCTTGGCGAGGCTTGGCGCGTGCACTTCAAGCGCCTGCTGCAGCCGCGGTTTCACACGCGGGTCCGGTGGGCCACCGGCCATTTGCACCAGCTCGAACAGAACTTTCTTCTGCTCATCCGGATCTTTGACCAGCCGCTCGGCGCAGACGCGCGCGCGCACCTCTGTGATGTAGCGCCAGCGGTCCATCCGCACGGCGTTGAGCTGATCGGTGCCGGTCAGCAGAATGATCGGCTTGTTGACGGCAGACGCCAGCACAAACTGCTCGGCGACCGACAGCTCGCCGGCCTCCTTGCCGAACACGATGCGGCTGGTGACTTCGACGCCGTGCAGCGGTTGCCCGCCCGTGCGCTGCGCCAGCCAGATGTGATTGGCCGCCCATTGCTTCAACGGCGTGATGTCGCCGCCGATGGTCAGTTCGTGATAGATCACGGGTGCCATCCACCACTCGCGCAGCTTGCGCGTGAGCTTGGCGCCCGAACTTTCGGCCGACGACGGTGGTGTGTTGAACACCACGCGGGCGAACTGCATGGGCAGGGTCGAACCGCCAACGCCGAGCACCGGCCGGCGTGTCTGGATCGTGCGCACCACCGACGTGTAAGGAATTTTCAACACGCCATAAAGGTCGATGCCGTATGGGTTGAGCCAGCCGCCGAGATAGCGGTCCTCGTGATAGGTCAGGCACTGCCAATAGCCGTCCGGCACTTCGCGCACGGGAATTGATTTGTGATCGGGGTTGGCGACGTAGCTGCCGACATCGATGGCGGCTTCCGTGTAGTTGACGTCGCGCAGGCTATCCAGGCGCGGGTCGAACGTGCCGACGAAGGCACCGCTGCTGTCGTACACAGCGGTGGCCAACCAACGCTCGGCCGCATAGGTGAGCTGCCGGCCGATTGTCTGGTGGCCGATGACGCCACGCAATGGCGCGACGACGTAGACCAACAGAACTGCAAACACGACGTAAGCAATGCCCGCACCCGCCACATAGCGGAGCGGCCCAAGTTTGGGATTGAAGACGACCGAGCCCGACAGCAGCCGCACCAGTTGGATCGGGGCCGCCAGCAGCAGCAGCGCGCAGCGGGTGAGGAGGCGGATCAGGGCGGTCATGGGTTCGTCTGCCGGGCCAAGTCGGAAGACAACCCGACGACCAAGGACAGTGCGGCGATGGGCCGTGCGGCGGGCATGGGGCGGGAGCGTCCGGGGGTGAACTGGTCAGACCCTGTGCGCTACGCGGCCAATGTGGTGTCCCAAGGCCAGAAGTTAGGCGAGACGACGGCGGGGGGCAGCCGCTGTCACCCCTTCGGCTCAGAAGACACCTGCCAGTTGATTGAAGTGGATTGAGGGCCCCTCGCTGCCTCCTGCAAACACTGGCTCCTGCAAACATGGGATTGCGCATCGCAGGCTGAGACCACTAAACTGTCGCGTGTTCTAAGCATTTTTGAGCAGAGATGCCTCCATGGCGGTAGCGGACCGAATTCCCAGCACGGCCCCCGGCACCACGCCGAAGTTGAAGGTCTTTATCTCGTACTCCCGCCGCGACATGGCGTTTGCCGACCGGCTGGTGGGGGCATTGGAAGCGCGCGGCATCGACGTGATCATCGACCGCCGCGACCTGCCGCTGCTGGAGGAATGGCAAAAGGAACTGCTTGGTTTTATTCGCAAGGCCGACGCTATCGTTTACGTGGTGAGCCCGGCGTCGCTCGGCTCCAAATGGTGCGGCTGGGAAGTCGAACAGGTCACCGCACTCAACAAGCGGCTCGCGCCCGTCGTCGCCGAGGCACTGGATGCCAACGCCGTCATGCCGGACGCCATCGGTCGCATTAACCTGTTGTTCTTCACGCCACCCCATGCCTTCGACGCGCAGGCTGACAATCTCGCCAAGGCGCTGGGCACCGATCTCGGCTGGCTGAAGGAACATACGCGACTTGGCGAGCTGGCGCGCCGCTGGGACGAGCGCAAGCGGCCTGGGCGCTTGCTGCTGCCGTCTGGCGAGATTGAGGAAGCCGAGCGCTGGGCGATCACCCGGCCGCGTGAAGCGCCGCGGCCCACGGCGCTGCATGCCGCCTATGTGCAATCCAGCCGCCGTGCTGCGACGCGCCGGCAACGGATTTTCATCGGCGGCGCCTTGACCGTGGCGCTCGTCGCGGCCGGCCTCGCGGGGTTCGCGCTGTTCGAGCGCAATCTGGCGATCAAGAACGAGCAGTTGGCGAATGTGCAGCGCGACCGCGCCCAGCGCGCGCTCGATCAGGTCACGGCCAATGCCAACCGCCGCGTCGTCGCGCTGTCGGACCGCCAACGCGACCAAAAGCAGCAGCAAGACGAGGTCAAGCGCCTGTCCGGCCCCGCTTTGTACAATCTGGAATCGGCACCCAATCCGGATGCCACACTCGCACGCGGCAACGAGCTGATCGCGTTGTCGGCGATGCTGCTGGCGAAGCAGGACACCGCGCCCGCTCTGAAAGCCGCCGAGGGCGCTGTCGCGATACTCACGGCGCAGCCAACCCAAGCCTCTCTCGAAGGGACATGGCTCGACGCGCGCTCGCGCGCCTACGAACGCTTGGCGCTAGCCGAAGAGCGCCTCGGCCGCCGCGATCAGGCTTTGAAAGATAGCACCGAAAGTGTCCGCATCGCCGAGCAGGTCTCGCTTGCGGCACCCGGCAATGACGACCTGCGCGAACGGCTGGCTGCCGTGTTGCAGACCAAAGCTGACATTCACGCCAAGCTTGCCCAGCTTGACGCCGCTGAGGGCGATTACCGAAAGGCCATCGAAATCCGCACGGCCCTGGCCCGTGGTTCAGGCGTCACGGGCGAGCACCAGCGCCGCGTCGCATCAACGACCTTGAAACTGGCCAGCTTGAAACTCGCCCGCGCCCAACGCGACGACGCGTTGGCTTTGACGCAATCAAGCATCGCGCTGCTGGAACCGCTGGCTGCAGGGGGAGGCACGCCCGGTGCGCTGCAACGCGATCTCTCTATCGCCTACAGCCTGATGGCCGACATTCAGCGCGGTGCCGGTAAGAGCGGCGACGCGCTGAGCTGGCTCGAAAAGGATCTAGCGGTGGCGGCCAAGCTCGCCGAGGCCGCACCCGGCAATCTGCTCTGGCAACATGATCTTGAGACGAGCCTCGACCGGCTTGGGCTGGTGCTGACCGACCTCAACCGCCTTGACGACGCGCATGCCGCCTATACCAAGGCCATCGCCGTCGGCTACGGCTTGGCTAAGCTGGAGCGCAAGCGCCCGCAGTGGCAGCGCGACCTTGCAGCGACGCTGGTGCGCGATGGCGATCTGCTGATCAAGCTCAAGCGTGCTGAGCAAGCCGTGGTGCCGTACCGCCGCGCGCTCGCCATTCGCGAGCAGTTGGCCTCGACGCAAGAAGACCCTTTCTGGCAGCGCGAACTCGAAGACGCCTATCGCCACACACGCAGCATTCTTCTGAAGAACGGCCGCGTCACGGAAGCCTACGAGACCGCCGAGCAGCAATTGCTGGCCACCAGCTTCGCCGCCGACAGTGACGCCGACAAGCCGGAGCGCGTGGCCAGGGCGCTCGGCAGTCTCGGCTGGACGTCGTTGTTCGCGCAGAACATCCCGCGTGCACTGTGGGCTGGCCAAACCGCCGTCGAGCTCAGGCCTGACCTTGGGTTTGCAAAATTGAACTACGCGCACGCGCTGATGTATGCCGGCGATACGGCTGCGGCGACCAAGCTTTACCTCGAGGGCGCCCAAGGCACCGACAAGGACGGCGCGCAGTGGCGCAAGAACATCCGCGAGGACTTTACCGAATTGCGAGCCGCCAACTTGGGTAATGCCCTTATGGCACCGATCGAACAGGCCATCGGGACGCAGTAATTTGGGCTTTGGCCCCAACCAGAGGAGCAGCAGATGCAACGGGCTTGGCACATTCCGGCGGCGCTCATGTTCTTGAGCCTGGGCTCATCGTTGTCCACCACAGCACAGGACCGGCCACAGCGCGATACCAATTGGGATCGCAGCTTCAAGCCACCCGAACCGAAGCAATATAAAGTCGATGCGAAGACGCTCTACGGTGTGGGCATTTCCTCACGCCACTATACGGCCACTGGCGAACTCCTTGCGAAAGGCACCGCCTCCGCCGGTCCGGCGTTCCCCAACAAATGCTTCCTCAATGATGCGGGAAGGGAGCTGACGCTCTCCAACACGTTCGTGCGCCACTACACCGCGCGCGGCTTCACGCTGGAGGCCATCTGTCTCGCTGTCACGGCCGGCAACTGGATCAAGTACGACGTGGAGACCGCCAAGCCGCTGCGCACCGCCAACGAGTTCCTGTTGGACATTCCCGATTGCTTCAAAAATGGCGTTCCGTTCCTGGAGTGCACCTATAACTACGAGCACCAATTCGCGCTCAAGGCGACTGACACCTATCGCAAGAAAATGCGCGAGCGGGCGCTCGCAGTCGACAAGGAGATCCGCGCCGCGATCGAGGGCGGCAAATTCTCACAGAACTGTACGTGCCAAGACCTCGAAGTCATTCGCAACCAAACCGGACCGTATGATCGCCAGATCCAGGTCGCAGATCTTGCTGTGAAAGGCAGCCGGAGCCTCAATTCAACTGCTGTCAAGCGGTTCACCTGCCGTGTCGAGACCGTTCCGGACTGCGCTCACAAGCTGCTGCCCGGGCGCAACCTCGCGGACTGGAAAATGTACGAAGTGGACGGCGGCTATGATTTCGATGGCACGGTCCTGAAGGGTTCGACCGACTACGGGCCCTTTGATATTTCACCCAAGCACCCGAGCGGCTACGCCTACCAGATAGGCCATCCCGAAGGCGACGACGACCGCCCCTTCCTAGAGCTGGCACCGGGCACCAAGTTGAACGTGGCAGAGTGAGCGCTCGCTGCGGCTCGCTCTGCCTCAGTGCATCAGCTGACCGCCGGCGCGGTCTGCGGTCGCCTGAGCCACTGCAGCGCTGTGGCTGCTAGCGCAATTGCTATGCCCAACGGCACGCCATAGCTGAGTTGAATGCCGACCGTTGAACTCAAGATGCCGTTGATCAGCGACGGGAACACCAGCAGCAAGCCAGCGAGTGCAAAGAGCGTGGTTTCCAGCCACGTGTTCCGACGCCACAACCAATGCTGCAAGGCAATGCCGAGGCAGACAATGGCGGCCGACGTGATGAGCGTGATCTGCGCCACTTCAAACCAGCCCGCACCCTTGGGGAATTTCAGCAGGAGGCCGACGCCGAGTGGATCGAGCACGAACACGAACGGCACCAGGAACGCCGGCATCGTGTACTTCCACGATTGCAGTGTCGTTTTATAGGGATTACCACCCGTGATCGCGGCAGCGGCGAACGGTGACAGCGCGGTCGGCGGTGAGACTTCCGACAGCACGGCATAATAGAAGATGAACATGTGGGCGGCGTAGTCCGGCACGCCGAGCTTGGTCAGCGCCGGTGCCGCAATCACCGCGCAAATGATGTACGAGGCGGTGACCGGCACGGCGAGCCCGACGATCCAGACGATCAACGCGGTGTAGATGGCGGTCAGCAATAGGCTGCCGCCGGCATAGTCGATGGCGATGGACGAGAACTTCAAGCCAAGACCCGTCAACGTGACAACGCCGACGATGATGCCGGCCGCCGCGCACGTCGTCGCCGCGTTGAGAACGCCGGTGGTGCCTTCTGCCAGCGCCTTCGCCAGCTTGGCCGGCACCAGAGCCGTGTCGCGCCGGAGGAAGCTCGACAGGATGGCGAGCATTGTCGCCCAGAACACCGACACCGTCGGTGAGAAGCCCAGCAGCATGAAGACGATGATCGACAACAGCGAGCCGAAGTGAAACCAATAGCCCTTGGTCAGCTCCCACACGCTCAAGGTATTGGTCTGGATCGAAGTGCCCGCGCCGCCATACTTGCCGGCATCCAACTCCACCATCACCAGGATCGACAGGTAGTAGAGGATGGTCGGGATCGTCGCCATCAACAGCACGTCGAAGTACGAGATCTTGAGGAATTCGGCAATCAGGAAGGCGGCCGCACCGAGCACCGGCGGCGAGATGATGGCGCCGAGCCCGCCTGCTGCCAGCAAGCCGCCGGCGGCGTTCTTGTCGTAGCCGGCCTTGGCCAGCATCGGATAGGCGACCGAGCCGATTGTCACCGTCGTCGCCACTCCAGAGCCGGACGGACCGCCGAGCAGAAACGATGACAGCACCACCGTACGGCCTGCCGCATTCCGTTTGCCGCCCATCGCCGCCAGCGAGATGTCGATGAAGAACTTGCCGGCACCCGACTGCGCCAGCACGGCACCGTAAATCGTGAACAGGATAATGAGGCTTGAGGAGACGTCGACGGCGGTGCCGAAGATGCCTTCCAAGGTCATATAGAGCTGCCCGACCAGCCGGTCAGGCGAATAGCCGCGATGGGTCCACGGCGCGCCGAGATAAGGGCCCGCCAAAGCATAGGCAATGAAAGCCAGCGCGATCACCGGCATGATGAGCCCGGTGGTGCGCCGCGTGGCTTCCAGCAACAGCGCGATGAAGACGACGCCGACGAACAGATCGAGCGGTTCGGGACTAATCGCACGATCACCGAAGTCGTCGCCCTGCCAGACAATGTAACCGATCACCGCAACACTGGCCGCCGCCATCAGCCAATCGATGATAGTGACGCGATGGCGCAGGCGCTTCAGCATCGGAAACAGCAGGAACGACAGCACTAGGATCATGCCGACGTGCAACGGCCGCAGCAGATAGGTCGCGACGATGGGGGCCGCCGTGAACGGCCACGACCCGGCGATGGCCGCGTACAAGTGAAACAGCGTGACCGCGATGGCCAGGCCGGCGATGAAGGAGCCGAGCCAGCCGCCCATTTTGTTGGTTGCGCCTTCATCCTCTTCGATGAACTTTTCGGCCGCCTTCATGGCCTCGGCGCTGATCACTAACGGGGCGGCGGCGGCATCCACGGGGTTGAGCGGCGGTGCTGCCGGGGTTGTGGGCGTGCTCATGATCTCTCCCGCCGGTCCTCGGTCGTGGACCGGCTGGCGTCAATGGTGGCGATGAGGGCGAGCAGCAAGAAAGCCAGATGCGAACGTGGCCGCAGCGCGACAGACGGCGCTGGGCTCACATTGCGCTCACTGACTATTGGACCTTCCAGCCCTTCTCGGCGAAGTACTTCAGAGACCCCGGATGGAAGGGCGCGCCGGCGTTGGCCACCGTCTGGTTCTCGGGCTTGATGTTGGTGGCTTCCTTGTGCACCGCGATCAGATCAGCCTGTTTTTCGAACAACAGCTTGGTAACCTGATAGGCCATGTCGTCGGTCATCTTGTCGTTGGTGATCATGATGTTCCAGACCGCCGACGCTTTGTTGGCTGCCTCCATGCCTTTGTAGCCCGTGGTCGGGATGTCGTAGGCCGAATAGATCGCGCCATACTTTTCGATCATCTTGGGCAGCACCTGTGCGTGATCAATCATCTTGAGCTTGGTGCCAGGCGTATTCGCCAGATCGGTAATCGCCGAGGTCGGCACGCCGACCACAAAGAAGAACGCATCGATCTTGCGGTCTTTGATGGCGTTAGCTGACTCTGCTGCGCCAAGCCGCTCGCGCTTCACGTCTTTGTCCTTGTCTAGGCCGGCCGCTTCGAGGACGCGGAAGGCGTACACTTCGGTGGCACTGCCAGGCGAGCCGGTGGAGATACGCTTGCCCTTGAGATCATCGAGCGTGTTGATGCCGGTGCCGTCCACCGTGACGATGTGCATGACGTTCGGATAGAGAACCGCCATCGCCCGGATCGGCAACTTCGACTTGAACTTGTCCTGGCCTTTCAGCGCGTCGATGGTGGCATCGACCTGCGTGAAGGCGAGCTCGCCTTTGTAACTGCCGACGATATTGAGGTTATCAACCGAGCCACCGGTCACTTCGGCGGTTGCAGACACGCCGGGGATGGCTTTGGTCAGGATGTTGGCAAAGCCGCCGCCGAGCGGATAGTAGACGCCGCCGGTGCCACCGGTTGAAATCGAGAGCTGCTGGGCTGCGGCCGGGCCGCTCATGGCGATGGCTGCCAGCGCACCCACTGCGAATTTCACAAAACTGCGCATCAACGAAGTCTCCCTAGTGTGACGAACATGAATGCCGGAACGAAGCGTCCAGCTTGCAGACTACCTAAGTCATCTCGCAGCGCCGGTCCACCAGGGGATGCCACGTAGACGTTGTGCGGGGTGTGCGGGAACACCTATTCCAAACAGGCGATGCGTGTGGGTGCGCGCACCAACTCCCCACTCGCTTCCCCGGACGAGGCGGCGAGCACGCGCGCCGCTTCGATCCGGGGGCTTCACAAGCTGCTGTGGAGGCACCGCGCCCAAAATCACGCAGGGGAAGATCCCGAATAAACGTGCTGACGCGCACGTTTTCCGGGAAACCGGAGAGGGGGGGAGGCGACGGGTGTGGTTGTCGTCATGACTGCGCAGTGCCGCGATGGCGGGATGCACGTCACCGTGGTGCAATACGGCACCTCACGGCAGCCACGGCCTCCCTCAAACCTCCAACCCGCCCCGCACGGCAAACGCGCGCAAGCCCTCGCGGATGCTACCTTCGCCGCTGACCATGAGGCTTTCGATTTCGGCGGCGGCGGCTTGCGCGTCGAGCGCCAGGATCATCGTCTTAACGGGACCCACGGCCGACGGCGTCATTGACAGCCCGCGGTAGCCGAGACCGATCAATGCCATGGCTTCCAGCGGCCGGCCAGCCATCTCGCCGCACAAGGTCACCGGCGTGTCGTGCCGCAGCGCGGCATCGGCAATCAATTTCAGCGCGCGCAGCCCGGCCGGCAGCAGCTGATCATAGCGGTTCGACACGCGCTCGTTGTTGCGATCCGCCGCGTAGATGTACTGCAGCAGATCGTTGCTGCCGACGGAGACGAAATCGACCATCGGCATCAGCTGGTCGAGTTGGAACAACAGCGACGGCACTTCCAGCATCACGCCGATGTGGACGCGCTTGGGCACCGGCCCGCCGCGCCGCTCCTGCAGCTCCGCTTCGCGCTGAATGAGCGTGCGCGCCGCCGTGATCTCGGACAACGTTGTCACCATCGGCAGCATCAGGCGCAGCTCGCGCTCGCCGGCAGCCCGCAGCAAGGCGCGGACCTGCGTGCGCAACAAGCCAGGCCGGTCCAGCGCCATGCGGATCGCGCGCCAGCCGAGCGCGGGGTTTTCCTCTTTCAGCTGGCGCAGATAGGGCAGCACCTTATCGCCGCCCACGTCCAAGGTGCGGAACGTCACCGGCCGGCCGGCCGCCGCATCCATGATGTCGCGATAGACCTGCGTCTGCCGCTCCAGCCGCGGCAACGTGCGCGAGACCATGAACTGCAGTTCGGTACGGAACAGGCCGATCCCGTCGGCACCCGCCGCCTCGATCTGCGGTAGATCGACCAGCAAGCCGGCGTTGATGCTCAGGCTGATGGCGAGGCCGTCTTTGGTCACCGCTGGCGTCTTGTTCAGCGCGCGATACTTGCGCCGTTTGCGGGCGCGGAACCGCGCCTTGTCTGCGTACGAGCTGATGACCTCCGACGACGGGCGGATGTGCACGTCGCCGGTTTCGGCGTCCACAATGATCGGGTCGCCGTTATCGACGCGCTCCATCACGCCGCGCGCCTGACCCACCGCCGCAATGCCGAGCGCCTTGGCAACAATGGCAACGTGACTCTGCCCGCTGCTATCCTCAATGACGAGGCCTTTGATGCGCGTGCGATCATAATCGAGCAGATCGGCGGGGCCCATGGTGCGCGCCACCAGGATCGTATCCGTCGGCAACACTTTTCCGGTGCCATGCCCGCTCTGGCGGCCAGCGAGAACACGCAGCAGGCGATCCGACAAATCGTCGAGATCTTTCAGCCGCTCGCGCAGATAGGTATCCTTATGGGCGAGCATGCGCGCACGCGTATCGTTCTGCACGCGGGCGACGGCTGCCTCGGCGGTCAATCCGTGCTTGATGGCGTCCTTCATGCGCTTCAGCCAGCCGCGATCATTGGCGAACATGCGATAGGCCTCGAACACCTCGCGATGCTCGCCCGTTGCGGCCATGTCGTTTTGTTCGAGCAGTTCGTCGAGGGTGGTCTTGAGCTCGGCGACCGCTGTTTCGAGCCGCGCCGTTTCGGCTTCAGGATCGTTACTGGTCAGCTCGGTGACCACCACCCGGCTTTCGTGCAGCACCACGTGACCGAGGCCCAGGCCTTCGGCGATCGGCTGGCCACGCACCACGTGGGCGAGGTGCCGCGAGAACTCCGCAGCAGTGTTGACGCCCGCCACATCGCCCGACACCAGATGCTCGGCGAGCACCATGGCGGTGGTTTCCAGCACCTCGACATCTTCCTCGACGTATTCGCGCTGGGTGCGGTTCTGCACGACCAGCACGCCGAGCACATCGCCGCCGCGCGTCACTGGAACGGCCAGCAGCGAGTGATAGACCTCCTCGCCCGTTTCCGGCCGGTAGGAGAACGCCGGGTGGTTCTGGGCATCGGGCTCGTTGACGGGCTGGCCGAGTTCCGCGCAGCGGCCCACCAACCCTTCGCCGCGCATCAGGAACGTGGCGTGCTTGGCGGTGGCGTTCAGGCCTTCGGTGGCAAACAGCTCCAGGCTGCCGTCCTGGCGTTTGAGATAGATCGAGCAAACTTCAGAAACCATGTGCCCGGCTACCTGCCGGGTGATGGTGTCGAGCCGGGTCTGGCCATCGCTGGGCTCGGCGAATATCTGCCGCATCCGGCGCATGAAGACGCGCAGGGCTTGTTCAGTTCCGGCACTGCGCGGGTCGTTGCCACGCGTATTTTGCATTGCCGCCTGCTTCCGGTGTTGCCCCGTCCCCTAAGCCTGTCGAACGCGAAAGGCGCGCCGGCAGCGTCCTAGATCCCAATTATGACTATAGTCGCAGAGTCGTGCCGTCACACGCGGTTAATCCGGGCCAGGCGCGACTTTTTTAGGCAGCAGCCGGGGTTGCAGGGCCCTCAGGCCTTGTCGAGCCCATAGAGGGTATGCAGCGTGCGGACCGCCAATTCGGCATAAGGCGCGTCGATGAGCACGCTGATCTTGATCTCGCTGGTGGTGATCGCGTTGATGTTGATGCCCTTCTCGGCCAGCGCCTTGAACATCATGGCGGCGACACCCGCATGACTACGCATGCCGATGCCGATCACCGATACCTTGACCACATCGGCCGAGCTTTTGACGTCGAAATAGCCGATCTGCTTCTGGACGCCCTTCAAAACCTCCAGGGCCCGTGGCAGCTCACTCTCAACGACGGTGAAGGTCATGTCCGTGTGTTTGCCGTCAGACGACAAGTTCTGCACGATCATATCGACGTTCACATTCGCCTCGGCGAGCGGGCCGAAGACGCTTGCCGCGACCCCCGGCTTGTCCTGGATCTTGAGGAGGGTGACCTTGGCTTCGTCCTTCGCATAGGCAATACCGCTCACAACCTGCTGTTCCACGATTTCATCCTCGCTGCATACAATGGTGCCGGTTTCATCCCAGGTTTCGGGCGTCGTCGCCCGCATGCTGTCGGGCGCTGCAAAGCTCGACAAGACGCGGGTTCGCATCTTGTAGACCATGGCCAGCTCGACTGACCGCGTCTGCAGCACCTTCGACCCGAGCGATGCCATCTCCAGCATTTCCTCGTAGGAGACTTTGTGCATCCGCTTGGCCTTCGGCACAACCCGGGGATCGGTCGTGTAAATGCCGTCGACATCGGTGTAGATGTCGCACAGGTCGGCCTTCAGGGCGATGGCGAGGGCCACGGCACTGGTGTCTGATCCGCCGCGCCCGAACGTGGCGATCCGCTGCCGCTCCGGCTCGATGCCCTGAAAACCCGTCACCACCGCCACTTCGCCGGCGTCGAGCCGCGCGCGCAGCTTGGTGCCGTCGATATCCTTGATGCGCGCCGCACCATGCGCATTATCGGCCAGAACCGGGATCTGCCAGCCCTGCCAGGAGCGCGCACCGACACCAATTGACTGCAGGCAGATGGCCAGCAGCCCGGCCGTCACCTGCTCACCGGACGCGACCACCGCGTCGTACTCGCGCGCATCATGCAGCAACGAGGCCTCCCGCACCCAGGCGACCAGTTGGTTGGTTGTCCCAGACATGGCGGACACCACGACAGCGACCTTGTTGCCGCCATCGATCTCGCGCTTCACGTGCCGCGCAACATTCTTGATCCGTTCGACAGTAGCAACGCTGGTGCCGCCGAACTTCATCACAATCAAAGCCATGCGCGGATCGCCCTTGGCGCCCCTCAAGCTGGACCCATGCATATCCAGAGCGGGTCACGGGTGGTGTAGAGCGCCACCCATCCAGGCAGACGCCGCGGTTGTTTAGCCAGTTGGGATGGGGAGAGCAACCCGGCGCGTTGGGGAGCAGCGTGCGGGCGAACAGCGACTCCTGAAGCCCGCCGGTTAGGCCGCGCCCCAGACTTCGCGCGCCACCTCGACAACCAGCTCCAGCTTGCGGCGCTGTTCGTCCACAGTCAGCGCATTGCCGAGAATGGTGCTGGCGAAGCCGCATTGCGGACTCAGGGCGAGCCGGTCCAGCGGCACCAGGCGGGCCGCCTCCTCGATGCGGCGCTTGATGTCGTCTTTCTGCTCGATCTGCCCTTTTTTGGTGGTGATGAGGCCCAGCACCGCGACCTTGTCCTTGCCGAGATACTTGAGCGGCGCGAAGCTGCCGGCACGCGGCGTGTCGTACTCGAGAAAGAGCGCATCCACTTTGATGGCGCTGAACGCCAGTTCGGCAACCGGGTCGTAGCCCCCTTCGGCAGCCCAGCTGCTTTCGTGATTGCCCCGGCACATGTGTATGCCGACGGTCATGTCGGCGGGCACGTCGCGCAGGCAGTCATTGAGCAGCTTCACGTAGGTGTGAGGCAGCGTGTCGGGATCTTCGCCGATCAACGTGACGTTCTTGCGCATCACGGGATCACACAGGAATGGCAGGTTCGTTTCGTCGATCTGCACGTAGCGGCAGCCCGCTGCATAGAGCGCCGCGATTTCCTCGCGATAAACTGCGGCGAGATCGGCAAAGAACTCGGCCATATCCGGATAGGCCGCCTTGTCGATGGCGGCGCGCCCGCCGCGCATGTGCAAAAGGGTCGGCGACGGGATCGGTTGCTTGGCCACAAGGCCGGCACGATCGGCGACAGGTTTCAGAGCAGCGAAGTCATGCGCCGCGAGAGGCTTGGACCGCTTCAGTTTGCCACCGATGACGACGCGGGGCGGTGCAAACTCGATGGTGCCATCGTCGTTCTTAAATTTAGTCGGCAGCCCGCCTTCAAAGCGCACACCGTCGATGCGTTCGATAAAGTCCATGAACCAGTGGCGGCGATGCATCTCGCCGTCCGTGCACACTTTCAGTCCAGCGTCCCGTTGAAGGGCCACAGCCTCTTCAACCGCGCGGGACTCGATAGCCCACAACTCATCTGCCGTGACCCGGCCTTCCGTGCGGCCTGTCCGTGCCGCATGGATCGACGCCGGCCGCAACATGCTGCCGACAACTTCGGCCTTAAAAGGCACGCGCGCGGTTTTCGTCATACGGGTGCGTCCTGTCTTGAACGGAACTCTGCAGTCCTATTGCCGACGCTTGGCGGCCACGTGTGGTGGTCCGTCTGCGAAGATTGCAGAGGCCTACTGATGGCCCCTGCAGTCATTTTTTGCGGTCTGTGCGCGCACCCACCGCTTACTTCGGTGGGTTTAGTTCTTTCCAGGGGTCTTTGACGTCCGGGATCGTCACAAACTCGGTATTGACGAGCTTGCCGTCTTTCATCTCCGTGCGGCGGATGTAAATGTTCTGAATAATGTCGCGCGTGTTGGGATCAATGGAGATCGGCCCGCGTGGGCTGTCAGCATTTTTCCAGCCTTTGAGGATGGCCATCGCTTCATCGCCACCGACCTTGCCCTTGGTCTGCTTGATGACCTCGAACGCGGCCGCCATGCCATCCCAACCGCCAACGGCAAACGCGGTGGGAAGAACCTTATCGCCATATTCCTTCGCCCAAGCCGCCAGAAACGCGGTGTTGGCCGGACGCACAGCGGACGCCGAATAATTGCCGGCGGTAATCAGTCCGTTCGGCGCATCACCCATGTTGGGCAGTTCATCCTCAGGCACCAGATCGTGGGTGGCCACGACATTGATCCCGGCCTCACGCAGGCCCAGGTCCTTGATCGTTTTCATCATCGCGCTCGACTGCGGTCCGCCCGGCACGAAGACGAACAATACTTCAGGCTTGGCATCTTTGGCCTTTTGTACAAAGGGGGCGAAATCCGGGTTGTTGGCCGGGAAGCGGATCGCGCCGGCCATCTGGCCGCCGTTGTCAGTGAAGCCCTTGGTGAAGGCCGCTTCGCCGTCATGCCCCGGGATGAAATCCGAGACCATCGTGTAGCCCTTCTTCCAACCCTGTCCGGCAGCCCACTTGCCGAGCGGGAGCCCTGTCTGCCAGAGCGTGAACGACACACGTGCCACGTAGGGCGAGATGCGCGGAATACCGGCCCCCCCGGCGTTGGTGATGATGAAGGGAACTTTCGCCTCAGTCGCCAACGGTGCGATAGCGGCAGCAATCGGCGAGCCGACGACACCCAGCAAAATCTGCACCTTGTCGCGGGTCACCAATTCCTGTGCGACGCGCTTGCCGGTTTCTGGGTTGGTCCCGTCGTCGCGCTTCAGAATTTCAAGGCCAACGCCTGCCGGCAACTCTTGCATGCGGGTTTTGGCATAGAGATCCATGCCCTTTTGCATCTGATCGCCAGCACCGGCGAGGAACCCTGAGTAGCTGTTGACGATGCCGATCTTGACGGTCGTCTGCGCGAGCGCTGGCCCGGCCAATGCCAAGCTACCAGCCATACTCGCGGCACTCAACCACTTCATCTTACGACCAACCATGCGACGTCCTCCCGATGTCTTCTTTTATTGTCATGCAAGCTCTACTTGTACTGCCACACCGCGCGCAAAGCGACAGATTGCAATCTGCAGCAACGATATCTGCGTCAGTGCTGGAGATACCTTCAGGGCACGAATTTTTGCGCCATGCAACGTGCTGGCCCCGACATCACCCCTGCTTTCCACCCTCCACGTACCCCATGACCGCGGTGTGATCGGCATCCTTCCCGAGCGTCACGGACGCCCGCCCGAGATAGGCCGACACAAATGTCAGGGCTTCTGCACCGAGGCCTAGATCCTTAGCCAAGCTCTGCGCCATGCCAACATCTTTTTCCATCAACGCCAACGCGAAGCCGGACGTGAAACTGCGCGGAATGAGATACTTCGCGGCCTTGTTTTCGGTGGTGTTATTGCGCCCCGTGGAGGCGTTGAACACATCGGTGACGGTCTGCGGATCGAGGCCGAATTTCTCGGCGACCAGCAGAGCCTCGCAGGTGGCGATCAGGCCGGCCGCCGAAACGTAGTTGTTGAGCGCCTTGATCGCGTGGCCGGAGCCGAGTGCGCCAGTACGGTGCACAGTACCCATTGCCGCGAGAACCGGCCCAACCTGATCGAGAACCGACGTCTCGCCGCCGGCCATGATTGCCAAGGTGCCACTCACGGCCTTGCCGACACCGCCCGACACCGGCGCGTCGATCACCGCGATACCTTTCGGGACCAGCGCCTCCGCCAGCGCGCGCGTATCCAGTGGGTATGACGAACTCATATCGACGATGACGCCACCATGCTGCATCGACGCCGCCAAGCCCTTTGCCGTCGCATCCCCAAGGACCACCGCGCGAACGATTTTGCTGTCCGGCAGCATTGTGATCACGATCCGCGCGGCCGCGCCCACATCGGCTAAGCTGTCCGCAGCTGTCACGTAGGTGCCGTTCCCTGGTTCAGCCGCGAGGGCTGCAGCAACACCGGCGCGTGCATCAAAGACCACAACCGTCTGCCCGGCCTTCGCCAGACAACGCACCATCGGCGTGCCCATGTTGCCGAGACCGACAAAGCCGATGGGCGGGGCAACGGGCTTCTTCATGGGGTGTCCGTTCGTGAGTTGGGGTTGCAGCTGATACTATGAGCGCCTGGGCGCATGGTGCGCAATCAGATCAGTCAGTGTCGCCACGCCCGCCGCGTCGAGCTGGAGTGTGATAGGCAGGGATCGGCTGGCCGCCGCGAGTTCTGCCAGCACGCCGGTACCGCCGGTCAAACGTGCGGTGTCTTTCTCCGTCGTCACAAGTTGCAGCTGCTGGGCGCGCGCGGCAGCAAGCAACCGGCGCGCGTCCGCTGCTGTGAATGCGTGATGATCCGGGAACAGGGCTGTCTCGCGAATGTCCGCCCCGGCGGCGACCAGCGTGGCAAAAAAGCGCTGCGGCACGCCGATACCGGCAAACGCCAGCACCGGCTGAGCCCGTAGCCAGTCGAGCGCGCCGGCGGGTGCAATCTGTGCTGACAATGTTTGTCCGCCGTATTGGCGGAGCCCTGCTTCGAGCGAGACGGCCAACGCGCCGAGCCCACCGCCATGGTTCAAGACCAACGCCTGCACGGCCGCCAGTTGCGCCGCCAACGGTGCCCGCATGGGCCCAGCAGGGATACAACGTCCATTGCCAAAGCCGCGCGCGGCATCGACCACCGCAATCGTCAGATCTTTTGCCAGAGCCGGGTTTTGCAGGCCGTCGTCCATCACGATCACGGTGGCGCGTGGCCTTGCGGCTGACGCGCTCTCAATGGCCGCCGCCCCTGCGGCGCGATCCCGCGCAACCATCACCGGCGCGTCCGCTGCCAGGAGCAGTGGCTCATCACCAACCTCGCTCGCAAGATCGTGAGCCTGATCAATCCAATGGGGCCCGGTTACACGCCCTCCATACCCGCGAGACAGCACCACGGGCAGGTGGCCAGCATCCCGCAGCAGCCGGATCAACATCTGCACGAACGGGGTTTTACCGGTCCCGCCCGCTGTAAAATTGCCGACACAGATGACCGGGATTTTTGCACGATAGCGCGGCGGCTGTGTCATGCGCCGCGCAGAAATTACGCCGTAGAGCGCACCCAATGGGCCCAACGCCTGGGCAACAATCGGCTCTTGCCCCGTGCTATACCACCAGGACGGTTCCCGCGCGCTCACGTCAGTGCGGCTCCGCCGGCAGCAGCGCCAGCAGCGCTGCGGTCGTGCGCGGTAGCGCGCCCGTCAGGCGGCTTATGGCGCGGCCGGCCGCCGCCTGCATCGTCGCCAACTCAGTTGGCTCATCCATCAGTCGCGCAACGGCGGCGGCCAACTCGCCACTGGTCCGCACCTCACGTGCGCCACCCACCGCCAGCATCGCCTTGTAGGCGATATCGAAGTTGCCCCATTGCGGTCCCGTCAGCACCGCGGCGCCATGCTGTGCCGCCTCGATCGGATTATGCCCACCCCCATCAATCGAGAGCGACTTCCCCATGAACGCAATCGGGGCCAGCGCAAACCACGAGCCCAGTTCGCCGAGCGTGTCCGCAATCCAAAGCCCGGACTTCACGCCGGTCGCTGTTACCGGCAGGTCGGCACCGCGTGATCGGAGCGCAGCGTCGAACCCATCCGCCGTAAGACTGGCCGCTATCGCCGCGCCGCGCTCGGGATGGCGTGGCACAATAATGGTCATCAGATCCGGCCGCGTCTCCCGCAGCATCGCGTGCGCTGCCGCCACCAGGATCTCTTCATCGGCGTGCGTCGATGCTGCCAGCCAAACCGGTCGCGCGCCAAGCGCAGCGCGGCATTGAGCCACCAGGGTTGCATCGGCCGGCGGTGGTGGTGAATCGAACTTCAGATTGCCAGCGTCCACCACTCCCGATGCGCCCAGCGCCGTATAGCGAACAGCAAACTCCCGTGATTGCGCCAGAACCGCCGAGAACCTGCCAAACAAGGGCCGCGAGACCGACCCGTGCCCGCGCCAGCGGCGGAACGAGGTCTTCGACATCCGTGCGTTGACCAGCGTCAGCGGAATGTCCCGCCGCGCCGCTTCGAGGATCAGGTTGGGCCAGATCTCGCTCTCAACAAACACGGCCAGCGCCGGCCGCCAATGCTCGAGAAAGCGCGTCACGTAGGGCGCGGCATCCAGCGGGACGTACTGGTGGATTGCGCGCGGACCAAGCCGGCTGGCCGCCAACTCGGCAGAGGTGACCGTGCCCGTCGTCAGCAGCGCCGTTGCATGAGGGCGTGCGGCCAACAACGTATCGATCAACGGCAACACCGCCATCGTCTCACCCACGCTGGCCGCATGCAGCCACAGCACCTCACCAGCCGGCCGCGCGCGGGATGCCACACCGAACCGCTCGGATTTGCGGGACAAATCCTCCTTGCCGCGCCGTGCCCTGAGCGCCAAAAGCGCAGGCGCAACAGGCGTCAGTGCCCGCGTTCCATGCACGTAGAACTTCAACTTGCGGCCCGGTGCCATCGTCTCGCCGGCCGCAGTCAGCGCCGCCGCCGGCGTGGCTCGCGCCGGGCTCACGCCGGCACGGTGATAGGCATCCATGGTGGCGATGTTCATCTGCAGCTCGACCTCTTGGCGGAGCTGCTCCAACATCTCAGGCGTCGCATCCCGCGGCACACGCACCGGCTTGCCGAAGGACGCGCCGAGCCGCGACCCGGGCAGATTGATCGTCATCCGACTCCACGTCGGCAGCGCCACGTAGCGCGACGAGCACATGGCGACCGGCAGAATCGGTCGCCCCGAAACGCGCGCCAAAGTAACGATGCCATGTCCCGCCGTGCGCGCTGGCCCTGGCGGCACATCCGTCGTCATCGCCACGGAGAAACCGGCGTCCAATGCGCGCACCGCGGCGCGAAACACGTTGGCGCCGCCGCGGTCTTTGCCTTTGGCTGACGCACCCGCGCCCCGGATCAATTCGATCCCGTAACGGCGCAGGGCGTGCCCCATACTCTCGGCGTCCTGATGCAGCGCCAGCATTGCTTTGGTCGGAACGCCGGATTTCGCCAGCGTCGGCAGCAGCATGAACTGACCGTGCCACATGGCCAGGATCATCGGATGCTGCGCCAGCAGCACGTCCTTGTAGTCCTCCATCAGCGGCGGGATGGTCGAGGTCCGCTCCACCAGGCCGATATAGCCTGCGATCCCCGCGCCGAGGCCACGATCAATCCAGCGCGGGGTGGTCAACTTCGGAGGCATCGATGGGAGGCTCTCAAGCGGCGGGAGGTGCCTGGGCGAGCTATAGCCGTGCCCGCGCCCCGGGTCAGCGGAAAACTGTAACAGGGTGCCATCCCCCGGAACTCTAACAACCAGCGGGCCAGCCCCACCCGATCACGGCCGGCGTCCTGGCCGCTGGAGGCATCCAAAAGCTTGCCGCGCACGTCCGAAAGACCTATGAACGGCGCAACGCGGGCGTAGTTCAGTGGTAGAACGTCAGCTTCCCAAGCTGAATGTCGTCGGTTCAATCCCGATCGCCCGCTCCAACCGCCTCGGCCAGGGCTCCGGCTGGTTGCGACACGTACGACTATCCCTGACGACATCGCTTCGGAACCAGTACTGAGCGGCCCAGTCCAGCCCCACCTCGACCGTTCATCACGCGCTCGCCTCGCTGTTGTGTCCAATGCCCGCTAATGGGATGGTGATCGCAGCAATTTTGACATCTGACGAGGGGCGTCGGTCTGCCGGCGCGGGTGCCACCCGCACCCCTCTTAAGGCCCAGGACCAATTTTTTTAGGGCAGCCTGTGTGACGCATCCAACGGATCGAAGCACCGTTTTCACCATCACTGAGGCGATCCGCCGGGCCGCGCGCAGTCCCCTCTTCCGCAAGTACGTGGCGCTGTTCCTTGCGGTTGTCAGCGCCGTGTTGCTCTTCAACGCGCTGTTTATGGTCTGGTTCTCCTATCAGGAGACCCGCGCGGGTCTGATCAAACTGCAACGGGAGCAGGCGGAGTCAGCGGCCTCCAAGATCGGGCAGTTCGTCCGCGAGATCGAAAACCAGCTCGGCTGGACGACGCAGTTGCCTTGGTCAACGGCCGCCATCGAACAACGCCGCTTTGATGGGTTGCGGCTGCTGCGTCAGGTTCCGGCCATCACCGAACTGGTGCAGCTCGACGGCAAGGGCCTGGAGCAACTGCGTGTCTCGCGCTTGTCGATGGACGCGGTGGGCACACTTACTGACAATTCCAAGGAGTTGAAATTCACCTCCGCGCTCGCCAACAAGATCTTCTACAGCCCGATCTACTTCCGGCGCGAGTCGGAGCCTTACATGACGCTCTCGATGGCGGGTGCCCGTCGCGACGCCGGCGTCAGCGTTGCCGAGGTCAATTTGAAGTTCATTTGGGATGTGGTGTCACAGATCAAAGTCGGGCAAACTGGCCAGGCGTTCGTCGTCGATGCCGAAGGGCGCTTACTCGCGCATCCCGACATCAGTCTCGTTCTGCGCAAGACCGATCTTTCGAAGTTCGAACAGGTCATTTCGGCACGTCAGCGACCAAACCTGCCTGATCAGGAACGCATCCAGGTCGGCCGGGACGTGCGTGGGGAGCGCGTCCTCACAGCCCATGCGGGGATCACCCCAACCGGCTGGCTGGTGTTCGTAGAATTGCCGGAATATGAAGCCAATGCGCCGCTGCGCGCGGCGCTAGCCAGGTCCGCACTTCTGCTGCTCGGTGGCCTGTCGCTTGCTGGATTGGCAGGCTTGTTTCTGGCGCGCCGTATGCTGGTTCCCATCGAGGCTATGCGCGCCGGTGCCATGCGGATCGGCAGCGGCGACCTCGATCACCGCATTACGATCAAGACCAACGACGAGCTTCAGGAACTGGCCGACGGGTTCAATGATATGGCCGGCCGCTTGAGCGAGTCCTACACCGATCTTGAAGGGAAGATTGAAATTCGTACGCGCGAGTTGGCCCAGTCGATTGCCGATCTGCGCACCTTGGGCGAGGTGAGCCAGTCGGTGAACTCCTCACTGAATATGGACGATGTGTTATCGACCATCGTCGCCAAGGCCGTGCAGCTGTCGCGCACCGACGCCGGCTCCATCTACGTCCTCGATCACCCTGGCAATACGTTTACGCTGCGGGCGAATTTTGGAATGACCGAGCGACTGATCGCCGAAATTGGCCGGCAACAGAGCGGCATGGGCCTGACGATGATTGGCCGGGCGGCGCGCTCGCGCCAAGTCGTGCAAGTCGCAGATCTCCTGACCGAGCCCGATAATCCTGTGCAGGCATTGCTGCTCACGTCTGGGTTCAAGGCCGTGCTCGCGGTGCCACTCATCGGCGTCGATAGCGTCGTTGGCTGCCTGATCGTTCGCCGCAAGCAGACCGGTGAATTTGCGCCGCAGGTGGTGGATCTGATGCAGACCTTTGCGGCGCAATCCACGCTCGCGCTGCAGAATGCGCGGCTGTTCCGCGAAATCCAGGAGAAGGGCCGTCAGCTGGAAATTGCCAGCGAGCACAAGTCGCAGTTCCTCGCCAACATGAGCCACGAACTGCGCACGCCACTGAATGCGATCTTGGGCTACACCGAGTTGATCATTGATGGCGTCTATGGCGCTGTTCCAGAGAAATCGCGGCAGGTCCTCGACCGTGTGCAAGTGAACGGCAAGCACTTGCTCAGCCTGATCAACGACGTCCTCGACCTGACCAAGATCGAGGCTGGGCAGCTGTCGTTATCACTCGCCGACTATCAGGTCGGGTCGTTGATTGATGGCGTCATCTCTGCAACTGGCTCGCTCGCGCAGACCAAGGGATTGGAGCTGCGCGCCAGCGTCGAGCCCGGCTTGCCGACGGCGTTCGGCGACGAACGCCGTCTGAAGCAGGTGATGCTCAACCTGGTCGGTAACGCGCTGAAGTTTACCGATAAGGGCCATGTCGAGGTTGCAGCCCTCAAGGATGGCGATACGCTCCGCTTGCGTGTGAGCGACACAGGGCCGGGCATCGCGGCTCGGGATCAAGCGAAAGTGTTCGAGGAATTCCAGCAGGTCGACACGTCGAGTACCAAAGAAAAAGGCGGTTCTGGCTTGGGTCTGGCGATCACCAAGCGCATTGTCGAAATGCATGGTGGCACGGTAGGTTTGACGTCGGAGGTTGGCGTCGGCTCTGTTTTCACTGTCACGCTGCCCATCAGGGTCGCTGCAAAGAAGGTGCCCCATGACTAAACGCGTCTTGGTCATCGAAGATACGCCGGACAACCGGCAGATCATTCGTGATCTGCTGACCGCTTCGGGCTTTGAGGTGATCGAGGCCACGGATGGTGCCGCCGGCGTCGCCATGGCTGCCAAAGAGCTGCCGAACCTCATTCTCATGGATATCCAGCTGCCGGTGATGGATGGCTATGAGGCGACGCGGCGCATCAAAGCGGATCCTACGACGAGCCATATTCCGATCATCGCGGTCACCTCGTATGCCCTCTCGGGATACGAAGAAAAGACGCGTGCCGCAGGCTGCGATGGCTATGTGGCCAAACCGTTCAGTCCGCGCGAATTACTCGCCTTGGTTCGTGAATTTTTGCCGTAAAGGGGGACCACCGTGTCAAAGCCCATGCGTATACTTGTTGTGGACGATATTGAAGACAACCGTGAGATCGTGAGGGCGCGGCTCGAGGCCCACGGCTACGAGATTGAGACGGCCAATGACGGCGAGGAGGCACTGGCGGCCGTTGCTGCGCGGCCGCCAGATCTGATCCTGCTCGACGTCATGATGCCCAAGCTTAATGGTATCGAAACCGTCAAGCGGCTGAAAGCCGACAAGACACTGCCGTTCATTCCTGTCGTCATGTTGACTGCCAATGCCGACGCACACGATGTCGTTATGGGGCTCGAAGCTGGTGCGGACGAGTATCTCACCAAGCCGTTCGATGCGGGCGCGCTGGTGGCGCGCGTCAAAGCCATGCTGCGCATCAAGGCCCTGCAGGATCAGGTGAGCAAACAAGCCACCGAACTTGCCGCCTGGAACACCCAGCTTGAGCAGCGCGTGGCAGCGCAGATCAGCGACATCGAGCGGATGTCGCGCCTGAAGCGTTTCCTCGCGCCGCAGATCGCCGACGTCATCGCATCCGACGATGGCGAGGCGCAGCTGAAATCGCACCGCCGCGAGATCACGGTGATCTTCTTTGATATGCGCGGCTTCACGACGTTCGCGGAAACGTCCGAGCCCGAAGACATCATGACGGTGCTGCGCGAGTACCACGACGTCGTCGGCGAACGCATTTTCCACTATGGCGGCACCTTGGAACGCTTTGCCGGCGACGGCATCATGGTGTTCTTCAATGACCCCGTGCTGCAATCCGACCACTTCGAACGCGCAGCCCGGC
Organism: Hyphomicrobiaceae bacterium; assembly: GCA_031379035.1. Taxonomy (GTDB): domain Bacteria; phylum Pseudomonadota; class Alphaproteobacteria; order Rhizobiales; family Hyphomicrobiaceae; genus JABFRJ01. The sequence continues at coordinate 26,015 of JANNEU010000349.1, forward strand.
TGGGGCTGGATGTGCGCGAACGTGTGTCCAAACTCTGCGAGGTCTGGCAAAGCCGCGGCCACAAGCTCGGCCTCGGCGTCGGCATTGCAGCCGGCTACGCCACGCTCGGCCGCATCGGCTTCAAGGAACGCTTTGACTATGCCGCCATTGGCACCGTGACCAACATGGCCGCGCGGCTGTGTGGCGATGCGGCGGCCAACCAGATCCTGCTCAGCCAGCGCGTCGCGGTTGCCATCGAACACTTCGCCGAAACCCGCCTGCTGCCGGACCGGCAACTCAAGGGGCTGCATACCACCATGCCGGTCCACGAGTTACTGCAGGCGAAGGGGTGAGCCATGCCTGCAGCTTTAAAACACGCCGACGAGGTGATCGAATGATCGACAGGCGCGCATTTGTTGGCATCCTGGCCGGTGCCATCACGTGGCCGCTACACGGCGAGGCTCAAAAATCCCGCCCGCTGATCGGCTTTCTTAACAATCAGTCGCTGACCGGATGGGAGCCGTTCACGACAGCGTTCGAGCGGGGGCTGTTCGAGGGCGGGTTCATGGCCAGCCGGGATGTCGAGATCGACTATCGCTGGGCCGGCGGCCAGAACGAGCTGTTGGCCGGGCTGGCGGCGGAACTCGTGGCGCGCAAGATCAGCGTCCTGGTGGCCACTGGCGGGCCCAACGCGGCGCAGTCGGCTAGGCTTGCGACCAGCACCATCCCAACCGTCTTCACAATTGGCGGCGATCCGGTCTTGCTGGGCCTTGTCGAAAGTCTCGCGCGGCCGGGCGGTAACATGACTGGCTTCACGCTCTTTACGCAGCAGCTCGGACCCAAGCGCATGGAAATACTGCGCGACCTCGTGCCGGGTGCGACCGTTTTTGCGTCACTATTCAATCCAGCGAACACCGACACCGAACGCCAGAACCGCAACGCGGAGGACGCAGGAAAGTCGCTCGGCAAGACCATCCATTTCGTTGGTGCGCGCAGCATCGACGAGTTTGATGCGGCCTTCGAAATAATCGCGGCGGCACGTCCGGGCGCACTGTTCGTCGAGAGCGATGCGCTGTTTTTCGGCAATCGCGACCGCGTCGTGGCGTTGGCAGCCCAGCACAAGATCCCGACGATCTACGAGTCTCGCGCCTTCGTGGCAGCGGGCGGCCTCATTTCCTACGGCGTCAGCTTTCTTGATGTCTATCGCCAAGCCGGCCTCTACGTTGCGCGCATTCTGAAAGGCGCCAAGCCCGCCGACCTGCCTGTCGTGCAACCCACCAAGCTGGAACTTGTGGTCAATCAAGCCACCGCCCGCTCGCTCGGCATCACATTCCCCGCCTCCATCGGCGCGCTGACCGACGAGGTGATCGAATGAAACGGCGCGCGTTCATTGCTGGAGTGAGTGCGGCGGCATGGCCAACGCTGGCGCGTGCGCAAACGCCGGGCCGGACCTATCGGGTCGCCGTGATATCGCCTGCAACATTTTCTGCGGCCGAAATTCGCGACGTCGTCTTTCCTGAACTCACGCGCCTCGGCTTCGTCGAAGGCCGCAACCTTGTCGTTACGATGCACGTCGGCACACCCGCCGAGCTTTCCGGGCTCGCGCGCGCCGCGCTTGCCACAAACCCCGATGCCATCATCGCATCAACGAACGCCGGCGTCCGGGCTGTGCTCGAGCACTCGAAAGCCGTGCCGATCGTCATGGCCTTCGCCGGCGAAGACCCAGTTGCCACCGGCCTGGCCGCGAGCATGGCGAAACCTGGTGGCAGCGTCACCGGCCTCACCAACCAGTCGACCGAACTCGACGGCAAGCATGTGGCCTTGCTGCACGAGGCCGTGCCGGCCGCACGCCGTATCGCACTCCTCGCCATTGAACCGGCGCGTCACAACAGCAGTATTCGCGAGATGAAACGTGTTGCGGCGACGTTGGGTCTCGAAACGCAAGAGTTTTTCGGACACGAGCAATCCGCCTACGGCTCGGCTTTCGCCGGCATGCGTCAATTCAGGGCCGAGGCGCTCGCTTTTGCCTCGGCGCCGGAATACCTCCGCGACGGCGCGATCCTTGGGCACCTGGCGCTTGAAGCTAAACTGCCAGCGATTGGCGAGGCCGTGAGCATGGTGCGGGACGGCTGCCTGCTCGGCTACGGCGTCAACCGCATCGTCTTCCGCCGGCGTGCGGCGGATTTCGTCGCACAAATCCTGCGCGGCACGCCCCCCGGCGACATTCCGATCGAGCAACCGACTGTCTTCCAGTTCGCCGTCAATCTCAAAACCGCCAAGCTGCTCGGCCTCACGATTCCGACGTCGACACTCCTCCGCGCCGACGAGGTGATCGAATGATGGATCGGCGGACATTTGCGGCCGTGCTCGCTAACGCGGCTGTCGCGCCGGTGGCGCTCGCCCAGACGGCGGCCAAGCGTCCGATTGTAGCATTCATTTCCGCCGTTGGTCGAAACGCCGATCACATTGCGGCGTTCGAAGCGGGCTTGCGTGAGGGTGGACTGGAGCAGGGTCGGCACTTCGATATTGCCGAGCGCTACGCCGACGGCGATCTCGGCAAAATGGGGCGGCAGATTGACGAGTTGGCGAGCCTTGGACCGGCAGTGTTCGTGGCTGCGGGTGATGTGGTCATGCGGGCAATTCAGGAACGCTCGCCCAAAGTGCCAATCGTAGTTGCCGTCATGGCCAACTACGGCAATGTCGTTCTCGGCGGCAGCGTTGCCCGGCCGCCTGGCAACATCACCGGCTTTTCGAACTTGAGCGCCGAACTCGCGGCCAAACGGCTTGATATCTTTCGCGAGGCGATCCCTGGGCTCGATCAGGTCGTCGTACTACTTAATCTAGCGTCGGCAAACGAGGCGCCTGCAGCCTATCGCAGCGCCGGCGACAGTCTTGGGATCAAGGTCCGGCTGCTGCCTGTGCAGGCCGATACGGACTTCACTGCTGCCCTCCGCGAGGCAAAAAACGACGGTGCGCGCGGTGTCATCGTCTATCGAAATTTCATGTTTGAGACGGTGCGTTCGAAACTGGTTTCTGCGATCGTTTCGACCGGCCTGCCGTCGATGTTTGAGGAGCGTTTTTTTGTCGATATGGGCGGCTTGTTCAGCTACAGCACAAACTTGGCCGACTTGTTCCGGCGCTCGGGCGGCTATACCGCCAAAGTGCTCACGGGGACATCTGTCAACGAACTCCCTATTCAATTGCCGGCGAAGTTCGAGTTCGTGGTCAACCTCAAAGCGGCGCTGGCGCTGGGCATCACGGTGCCGCAATCGGTTCAGATCCGCGCCGACGAGGTGATCGAATGAACCGGCGATCCTTCATTCTGGCGTGCGGCACTATTGCGGTATTCCCGCGCACTGCGCGCGCACAAACCAATCGCGTGCCTGTGATCGGTTTCGCGGGCCTTTCCACAGCGGAGGGCGACCGGCCCTTTATCGAGGCTCTCCGGCGAGGCCTGCGCGACGCCGGCCTGATCGACGGGCAGCACGTGCACATCAAGAGCCGTCATGCCGGTGGCGACTTCAGCAAGGCCGGCCCATTGATTGCCGAGTTACAGGCTCTCAAGACAGACATCTTCATTGCCCCGGGGCCGGCGGTGGCGCGCGTCCTGCGCCGCGCCACGACCCTGCCGATCTTGGCGCTGCAGTTGCCAACGTGGCAAACCGATCCGGAACTCTATGAAAGCATCGCCCGACCCGGCGGCAACCTGACCGGTTTTTCCTCCATGGGCGAGGGCCTCTCGGCCAAGCGTATCGAGCTGCTGCGCGAGCTGTTGCCAAACCTCAAGACGCTGGGCGTGCTGCACAACGCCACCGACAAGAATTTTACCGAGTGGGGCGTTGCGACCGAAGCCGACGCGCGCGCACAAGGTCTTGCCGTCTCGCGCCAAGCCATGTCAGCCGCCTCGACCGAGGAAGTTGCGCGGTGCTTTGCGGCCCTGCGCAAAGATGGTGCCACTGCGGTAATCGTCATCCGCGATTTTGTGACATCGTCGATGGGCAAACAGATCGTCAACGCCGCTAACGATGCGCGCATCGCGGTGGTGGCCGAGCATCGCGATTACGCCACCGACGGCGCCTTGTTCAGCTATGGACCCGACATCCTAGACCTTTTCCGCCGCGCGGGCGGTTACATCGACAAGATCCTGAAGGGTGCCAAGCCCGGCGACCTCCCTATTCAGCTGCCGACGAAGTTTGAGCTGGTCGTGAACGGCCGCACAGCCAAAGCTCTCGGTATCATCCTACCACCCACCATCCTCATCCGCGCAGATGAGGTAATCGAATAGTGCCGACGCCCCGTATCAACGGCTCACAGCACGCTTTTTGGCGGGCCGGGCGGCTGTTTTGGTGAGCACGCCGCCACGGCATGCGCGCGACGTGATTTGGCAGGACACGTCACTGATGTTGCGTCCGCAGGAGACCTTCTTGCCAATGGAGTTCGCGTAGGAGGCCCAGTCTGATCCGTACTCTAAGTCCGTAAACGACTCCCAGGCTTTGACGGCTTCGCGCATCGCGAGTTGTGGCGTTGCACCACTGCCCGAGCCATCATGCTCGTGGTCCACCATGCAGGTCTTGCTACCAGCCTTTTGCCAGGCGTGCATGCCTGCAAGCCCTGTCTCATCGGCTACCGCTGATCCGGCTAGGCTCAAGCCAACGGCGAACACGGCACAAAAACTTGTCGATAACGACCAGCGCATGGTTGCAGTGCTCCGAAGTTGTTCCTCCCCCAAGGTCTTCACTGATTCTACTGCAGTGCGTCATGCCGCAACAGCTCTGGGCGGTGTAATCAGCATACACCTGGCGCAAAATCGCAACACTACTCGCATGACAGCCCTGTGAGGCAGGCAGCAGGTGCCGGCCTGCCAAATCCGCTGCGGAGGCCTGTCGTGACGACGCATCGCCCAGGCCTCCGGCACTCGGTCACTTAGCTGCAGTGACTTGGCTGCAGTGACTTGGCTGCAGTGATTTGGCTGCAGTTACTTGGCTGCAGTCACCTGAATCTCGACGAGCATGCGCTGGTCGGCGAGCTTTGCCTCGACGCAGGCGCGTACCGGCAGGTTCTGCCCGCCTGTCCAAGCGATCCAGACTTCATTCATCTGATCGCGATGCCGGATGTCGTTAAGCCAGATGGTCGCGGAAACGACCTTTGATTTGTCGGTGCCACACACCTTGAGCAGGCGGTCAATTTCGGCCACGACCTCTTCCGTCTGACCCTTGATATCCTTGGTCAGCGTTTTTGGCGTGATACCTGCCAGAAAGGCGAAACCATTGGCTTCGACGGCGGAGTTCAAAATCTTGCTCGGCTCATGACGTTTGATAGACATTTGGGGGATCCTCTTAGAGTGGAATTTGTGAATAGCGGTCGCGGGCCCCAGTTTCAATGTTCAGGTTGCGGCCAAGTAGGCGACCAAGTGTGGAACAGCCGCGCGAACACTGGTACCACCACGTCGTCGCACCGATGCCACAGTGTCCAGGCCAGCGTACGGCCGGACACCAACGAGACGAGATCCCCGACCCATGATCGGTCGCACGACTTTGATCCCCGAGCCCTACGCAAAAGCTACATTGCGATTGAGCCTGTTTGCGCTCCTTTTGCTACTGGTCGCTGTTGGCGCACACCGGCTCACGGTCATGCCAACACCGCTGGCCGTAAACCTCATCGGCGCGACCTACGTTGTAGCGGCGCTCGGTCTGGCGCTTGGGATCGTGGCGGCGGTGTCGATCTGGGTCCGCGGCCGCACAGGCGCGTGGAGCACGGCCTGGGGCTTGGTGATCGCCAGCGCGCTGTGGGCTTGGCCGATCGCCGTGGCTCCGACTTACTTCGCGCTGCCGAGCATCAGCGACGTCACCACGACGACGACGAACCCGCCCACCTTCACGACCTTGGCTCGACGGCGCGGAACCGGCGCGAACCCAGCGATGTATGAGCCATCGCGGCAGGCACCGTTGCAAGCGCAGGCCTATCCCGATCTGCGCACACTGGTGATCCCGCGCTCTGCCGAGGAGGTTTATGAGGTGATCCTCGATCTCGTCCGAGGTCGACGCGGGCTCGGCTGGCAGGTTGTCGCCGAAGAGGCACCACAGGCCCGGCCCATGCGCCCGGGTCTCATCGAAGCAACCGAACGGACGCTCATCCTTGGGTTTACCGATGATATCGCCATTCGGATCACCGGCAACGATAACGAGGCACGTGTCGATGTGCGCTCAGCGTCGCGCTTCGGCCAGCACGACTTCGGCACCAACGCCACACGCATTCGACGGTTTGTCCGCGAGCTGTCGGCACGGCTCGACGCTACCGGCCCGGTTGGCATCGCCGGGCGCAATGGCGTCCGCATCCAACAGGTTGGCGCGCCGTTGGGTGCCGTCAGACGGCCGATAGAACGGACGCCAGAGAAAACGGTTCCGAAGCGTTGATCAAACCGCGCTCGAGCTGATGTTCGATGTGCGCCAGCGCCGACATCGACGCTGCCGGGACAAGGCGCTCGTCGAGGCCTTTGTAAGTCTGGGCGACGACCGCAGCGACGCTTGAAGCGCCGCCCCTGATGGCTTCAAGGATTGCGGCGTCGCGCATGCGCCGATGGATCAAGTAGGCCTTGGCCACGCGTGCCGGCGTTTCGTATTGGCCACCGTGTCCGGGAAACGCGACCGTGTCGTCGCGGGCCATCAGCTTTTCGAGCGAGGCGAGGTAGTCCGCCATGTAACCCAGCGGCGGTGCGACCACGCTGGTGTTCCACGCCATCACGTGATCGCCGGGGAACAGCACGCGCACATCGGCATGCACCGTCCGCAGGGCAAAACTCAAATGATCGGGCGTATGTCCCGGCGTGTGCAGGGCCGTGAGCCCCCAATCGCCATGCGCCAGCGCGTCGCCATCGCGCAGCACAATATCCGGTTTCCAATTGCGTTCAGTCTGCCCGCCCTCTCCTCCTGCCGCAGGACGGGATGCCACCCGCGACCGCACCTGGAACGCGCCATAACCGGCCGTCTTGGCACCCGTTGCCGCCAGCAAGGCAGGCAAACCCTCGAAGTGATCACCATGGGTGTGTGTGAGGACGATATGCGTGATCGGCCGCTTTCCAGCCACGGCCAGAATCGCTGCACAATGCGCATCGTCGCGGGGCCCCGGATCGATCACGGCCAACGACGTGGTGCCGATCAGGTAGGTATTGGTGCCCTTGAATGTATAAGGGCTTGGGTTGTTGGCGACGAGGCGCACCACGCCCGGTGCCATCTCGCGCGGGACGCCGTACTCAAATTCCATTGTGGTCTTGAAGGCCAAAGTACTCGTCATCCGATCAACTCGTCTGTTCAACTTGTTCCTTCATGCCCGTGCCGCCCGTTAGAGGGTCGCCTCAATCAGCGAGACCAGTTCGGGCGTCACCTCGGGCATGACACCAAACCAGCCTTTGAACGCCGGTCGCGCCTGATGCAGGAGCATGCCAAGCCCGCCGACAGTTGGATTGCCGCGGGCACGCGCGGCCTCCAGCAGTGGCGTCACTTGCGGGATGTAGACGATATCAGAGACCAATGCGGTTTTGGGCAACCCTGCAAGGTCGATCTCCAGCGCGGGCTGCCCGATCATCCCTTGACTGGTCGTGTTCACGACCATGGCGGCACCCTCCAAAACGCGGTTCCGATCCGCCCAAGGTGCTGCTTTGATTGGCGCGCCTAGTTCGGCCGCCAGTTCGAGCGCGCGCGCGTCGGTACGATTGAGCAGGAAAATTTCCCGGGCACCCCGATCCGCAAGCGCCACAAGAATGGCGCGTGCGCCGCCACCAGCACCGAGGACCACAACTGGGCCAGCGCCCGCCCGCCACCTCGGCTGTTCGGCTGCCACGGACTCCACATAACCGAAACCGTCGTGGTTGGTCCCCGATAGCGAACCATCCTCCTCGACCGTCACACAATTGATTGCACCAATCCGCTTGGAGGCCGCATCGGTGCGGTCGACCATTGTCATGGCGAGAATTTTGTGCGGGATCGTCAAATTACAGCCGCGGAAGCCGAGCGCCGGCAGGGCTTTGAGCGCCGCGGCGAGGCCTTCGGGTTTCACCGCTAGCGGCACATAGCGGCCGACAAGGCCATGCTTCTCCAGCCAGAAGTTGTGCAGCCGCGGCGAACGCGAATGCATCACCGGATGTCCCATGATGCCGGC
>JANNEU010000492.1:0-8976 GCA_031379035.1 Hyphomicrobiaceae bacterium
GCCAGCGTCTGCCCCTCGGCGCGCGCTGCAAACGACAGTGCCATACGGTGCTTGAGCACCGGATCAGCCAGCGCCATCACATCGTCAATTGACGGCGCCAAGCGGCCTTCCAGCAGCGCCTTGGCGCGAATGGCCAGCATCAGTGCCTGACTGGCGCGCGGCCCGGGGCCCCAGGAAATCAGCCTGTCCGTCTCGGCACCAGCACCTGTGCCGGGCCGCGCCGCACGCACCAGCTTTAGAATGGCGTCAACGACTTTCTCCGGCACCGGGATCTGCCGCACCAGACGCTGCGCCGCCATCAACTCATCGCTTGAGACAACTTGCTCAGGCTTGGCCGCCTCCACACCGGTGGTCGAGAACAGCATCCGCCGCTCTGCGCCAAGATCGGTGTAGCCGACGTCGATCTGCAGCAGGAAACGGTCGAGCTGCGCTTCCGGCAGCGGATAGGTGCCTTCCTGCTCGAGCGGGTTCTGCGTCGCGAGCACGTGGAACGGCTGCGGCACGTCGTGGCGCACACCCGCCACCGACACGTGATGTTCCTGCATGGCCTGCAGCAGCGCCGCCTGCGTCTTCGGGCTGGCGCGGTTGATTTCGTCGGCCATCAGCAGTTGCGCAAAGATCGGCCCCTTGATGAACCGGAACGACCGCCGTCCACCCTGCGTCTGCGCGTCTTCGAGAACTTCCGAACCCACAATGTCCGACGGCATCAAATCGGGCGTAAACTGAATGCGCTTGGCATCGAGCCCGAGCACCTTGCCGAAGGTCTCTACCATCAGCGTCTTCGCCGTACCCGGCACCCCTATCAGCAACCCATGCCCACCCGACAGCAGGGTGATCAGCACCCGCTCGATCACCGCTTCTTGGCCGAACACGACCTTGCCCACGGCCTGCTTGGCGCGCGCCATCTTGGCGGCAGCCGCCTCGATGCGAGGGACGATATCGGTGGTGGTCTCGACAACGGTGCTCATGGGGCGCGGCTCTTTTGTTTGTCGTTTCCGACTCCGGTAACCCGGAGCCGGCCGGAAACGACGGGTGGGTGCCAGATCGTGGGGGGGCAAACTTGGTCAGATTATGAACATGAGGCGAAGCTGGCCAACAGTCTAGCAGAGGTTGGACAGGTGGGGATTAAACTGTCGTAATCAGACCCTGTGCAACCGACACGGCACGTCAAATGCCCGTGTTTTGGGCGGCGGCTAAAATAGGAACCCGACATGAGCGCAAAAAATTCACCACAATCGGCTGCAAATCCCCACGCGCTCGCACACTCTCCCGCACCCGAGCGCCTGCCGCCGATCCCCGATGCCGCCCTGACTGCCGAACAAAAATCCGCCGTTGCGGAATTCAGCGCCGGCCGGGGCTATCCGCCGCTCGGGCCGTTCTGCGTCATGCTGCGCTCGCCGGAAGTCATGCTGCGCGCCAAGGCCATGGGCGACTACCTGCGCTACCGGAACCGTCTCCCCAAAGACATCTCCGAGATGGTGATCCTGCAGACCGCCCGCGGCTGGAGCCAGAGCTTCGAGTTCGTCCATCACGCCAAGTTCGCACTGGAAGCGGGTTTGCCCCAGGCCATTATCGACGCCATCGCCGAAGGCCGCCGGCCGAACGGGCTCAACCCCGCCCAAACAGCCGCCTACGACTTTACCGCTGAGCTGCAAACCAACAAGCGCGTCTCAGACACCACCTACGCTCATGCCATCTCAACCTTCGGCGAACCCGGCGTCATCGATCTGACGGGCGTTCAAGGCTACTATACCTTCCTCGCCATGATGATGAACGTGGCGCGAACGCCCGCGCCAGCCGATGGACACACGCTGACTCGTTGGCCCGAGTGAAGCCGCAAAGGTCATGAAGCCAGAGTGAGGTAGCCTGAGTAAGCAGCGCTCATTCCGTGCGCGAAATGCTCACTTCTTCGCCGACTTCCCATCATAGCGGCGCTGCCATTCCAGCAAAATCCGGTCGCGGTTTTCCGCCGCCCATTCAAGATCATTTTTGATCATCGACGCCGCCACGCCTTCAGGATAGTTCGGGATCGAACTGGAGATGCCCTCGATCGCCACCTGCGAAACGAACGTCGCGTAGATCTCATTAGCCTTCCGGCTCGCTGCAAAGTCCATCAGGCGCTTGGCGGCCTCAAGCTTCTTGGTGCCCTTGAGGATCGCCGCCGTATCCATGTCCCAGCCGCCGCCCTCTTTCATCACCAGCACGTCAATCGGCGCGCCTTTGGTTTTCAGCGTCGCACCGGCCAGCTCATAGGAAATGCCCACAGCAAACTCGCCCGTCGCCGCATCACGGCAGGGCTTGGTGCCTGAGTGCTGATATTGCGCGACGTTCTCGTGCAACCGGTCCATGAACTCCCAGCCCTTCGCCTCGCCGAACATTTGGATCCAGCTCGACACGTGGAAGTATCCCGTGCCCGACGACGCCGGATTGGAGATCACCACGCGGCCCTTGAAGCTCGGATCGAGCAGATCGAACCACGATGTCGGCCGCTTCAGCCCCAGCTTGCCCGCCTCAATGGTGTTGAAACAAACCGCCGCGATCCACGCTTCCATCCCCACCCAGGATGGGGGATCAGCTTTGTCACGGAAGTTCGGCTTGATGGCCGCAAGATTGGCTGGCGCATAGGGCACCAACAGTCCCAGCGACTTGATCTTGGCAATCGACGTCACCGCCAAGCCCCAGATCACGTCCGCCTGTTGCCGCTCACCCTCCGCCACAATGCGCGCCGTAACGACGCCGGTCGCGTCACGGTTCCATAAAATCTCGATATCCGGGTTTTCAGCCTCGAACGCCTGCTTGAAAACGGCGATGTTGTCCGGCTCCAGCGTCGAGTGCACCACCAACTGCGTCCGCGGTTTTTGCGCGACACTCGGACCAGACCCAACCAGCGCCACCACGCCGAGCACAGACATGACAACAGCCGCAACACGGGCAGCAGACGTCGAGGCGAACAAGCGAGAGGCGCATGAAGACATAGCGGTGGCTCTTCTAAGGAGAAAGGCAGCGGTTCGGTCGCGCCGTCCTTATGCGGACATCATGGCCGCATTGCAACGTGGGGGTTTGGTGCCGTCGCCCAGGTTCGATGAGGTTCTATGAGGTTCAATAAGGTTCAATTTGGCCAAACGATCCCACCGTGACACCACGCCCCCAACTTCCCCCACCCCCCAACGTGCGCTATCACCACAGCTCAGCTTCGCGCCGCGCCGTCCCGGACGAAGTGAGCCCCCTCCCCCTCCGAGACCCCATGGCCAAATCTCCTGCTGCTGCTGCCGCCCTCCATCCCGCCGCCTCGCTTGCCTTTGCTGCCGCCAGCGCGCCCCACGCCGCCATCCCCATCTGGCTGGTCGAAACGCCGGCTGCCCTCACCGCAATAACCGCCATCACGCCCCATCAGCGCGCCTGGCTGATCGCCCAAGGCTTCAAACCCACCGCCCGCCAGATGAAACTGTTGCCCGCCGCTGACGGCACCATCGCCGGCGTGGTCGTTGGTGCCGGCCGTGCACCGCTCCCCGCCGGACGCCCCGCCGATCCCATGGCCCGTAACGAGTTGCTCGCCGGCGGTCTCGTCACCCAACTCCCGCCCGGCCGCTATGCGTTTGCCACAGCCTTCGATGATCCTGAACTTGCCGCTGTCGCCTGGGGCCTCGGCAGTTACCGCTTCCGCCGCTACAAATCCGGCGACACCGATCCACTGCCGCAACTCATGCTCCCGCAAGGCGTCGATGCACATCGCGTTGCGGCGATCATCGAAGGCACCGCTTTTGGTCGCGATCTGATCAATACGCCCGCCAGCGACATGGGCCCCGCCGAGATCGAAGACGCCGTCCGCACGCTTGCCAAAACCCACGGTGCCAAAGTCACCAGCATTGTCGGCGACGACTAGCTGACACAGAATTTCCCGCTCATCCACGCCGTCGGCCGCGCCTCACCCCGCGCGCCGCGTCTGGTCGATCTCACCTGGCAACCCGCTGGCACTAAGGGCACGCTCCCAAAAATCACCCTCGTCGGTAAAGGCATCGCCTTTGATACCGGCGGGCTCGACTTGAAGCCGTCCGCCGGCATGCTGATCATGAAAAAGGACATGGGCGGTGCCGCAGCCGTTATCGCCACAGCCCACATGATCATGGCCGCCAAGTTGCCGGTGCGCCTGCGCGTACTCATTTCTGCAGCCGAAAACAGCGTCGCCGGCAACGCCTTTCGCCCGATGGATGTCATCAAATCCCGCGCCGGACTTACGGTGGAGATCGGCAACACAGACGCCGAAGGCCGCCTTGTCCTCGCCGATGCCCTCACCCTCGCTGACGACGACAGCCCCGACCTGCTCATTACCTTCGCCACCCTCACCGGTGCCGCCCGCGTTGCCCTCGGGGCTGACCTGCCGCCCTTTTTCACCGACGACGAAACGCTCGCCACCGAACTTGCTGCAACCGCTCTCGCCGTCGCCGATCCGGTCTGGCGCCTGCCATTCTGGAGCGCCTACGACGCCGGCTTGGAAAGTCCCGTCGCCGACCTCAACAACGTCTCCGACGGACCCTTCGCAGGTGCCATCACCGCAGCACTTTTTCTCCGCCGCTTTGTGAAGAAAGCCCGCCGTTTCGCCCACTTCGACATTTATGGCTGGCGGCAGGCCCCCAAAGCGCTCGGCCCCAAGGGCGGCGAAGTCAACGCCGCCCGCGCCGTCTTCGCCCACATCGAAAACATGTCCCGCACTTGAAAGCACCCATGACCGACTTGCAGACATCGCTCGACCGCCGCCGCCATGCGTTCCGTCCTGATCTCGCTGATGTACGCCTGGAAGGCCGCGTTGGCTCACAGCGCTTCGTCGAAGGTACGCTCAGACAGCTGCGCACCTTCGCAGCCCCCTTGCGCGCAACACCCGACATCACGCGTGGCCTCGACAATGAAGTGCTGCATGGCGAAATCGTCCGCGTCTTCGACGACGCCGGCGGTTCAGCCTGGGTCCAACTCGAGCGCGACGGCTATGTCGGCTATGTCCCCTCCGCCGCCCTGTCCGATGAGATCATCGCAGCGACCCATCGCGTCAAAGCACCCGCGACATTTGTCTATCCAGAAGCCAACATCAAACGCACGCCACTTGGTCAGTTGAGCCTCAACGCGCGCGTCACCGTCACCGCCGAAGAGGAGCGCTTTGCGACGCTGGCCACTGGTGGCTTCGTCATCAACCGTCATCTGAGCCCAGTCGCCACGCCCGCCCGCGATTTCGTCGACGTCGCCGAAACCCTCATCCACACGCCGTACCTCTGGGGTGGCCGCACACGCGCGGGCCTCGATTGCTCCGGGCTTGTGCAATTGGCCCTCGAAGCCGCCGGCCACCCCTGCCCTCGCGACAGCGACATGCAGTCAGCCGAACTCGGCGAAAATGTTCTCGTGCCCGCCGACCTCGATGGTCTCCAGCGCGGCGATCTGATTTTCTGGCCGGGCCACGCCGGCATTCTCATCGACAGCGTGATGCTGCTGCACGCCAACGGCCACCACATGGCTACCGTCATCGAACCGCTCTCTCAAACCGTCCGCCGCATCGCCAAAGGCGACGGCACCACCGCACGCGGCCCAGCCATCTCGGCGATCCGGCGGCTGACACAGCCGGCAGTTTAATACACCACCCAACACGATCACTTCACGGAAGCGCTCGAATCACGAAACATCGGTGACAGCGCCAGCGCGCCACATCAACATCGTTCGGACGACAGTCAGCTCGCGCCAGCCGCACACGCATCGTTTCCAGAGCTTTGTAATGCATCGCTTGACGTTTGTAACGCCAGTAGGTACATTACACGCGTTGGTTGGGGGTGCAATGACCGCAGGCACCAGGAGCCAGGCCATGAAGAGAACCCTCAGACACTCCAGCCTTCGGCCAAGCCATCCGGGCGAGGTCATCGCTTTGTCGATTAGCGCGGCGGACCTCAGCAAGACGGCGTTGGCCGCAGCCCTCGGCATCAGTCGCAATTCTCTACATTTACTCGTGACACAGAAACAGTCTGTAACGGCCGCGATGGCGGTGCGCCTTGAGGCGGTTCTGGGGCCGTCAGCCGAAATGTGGCTCAACATGCAAGTAACGTATGATCTTTGGAAAGCCCGGGCAGCGATCGACGTCTCGAAGATGCGGCGGATCGCGGCTTAAGTCTCAGATATAACCGCCACCCACCCAAAGTGACCACACACGCCCCCACGCCAAATCACCTGTGAACAACCTGGTTCCCTCAGCCCCCGACTCACGGCTTCTTATGCTGTTGAGACATCCGGAAGCTGAGGAGACCACAGCATGTCCTTGCTGTTCCGCATCGCGTTCGCCGCCCATGCGCGCGGTACGCACCACAAGCTCGCCATGCACGCCCTCGACCGCCTCACCGGTGCCGACCGCGATGGCTGGCGCAAGCTGTTCCTCGTCCACGCCGAAACCTACTGCATCGGCTCAAAAATCCCTGACGACCAATTCAAGGACTTCAAGAACCACGTCCTTCACCCGCGCGACGGCTATTGGGGCGGCGCCGTCGATGCCGCGCGCGCCTGGTATGCAACGCTCGTCACACATCTGAAGGCCGGTGCTTGGAGCGAGGCCGTCTCGGCGGCTGGCGTGCTCGGCCACTATCTCGCCGACCCGCTGCATCCCTTCCATACCGCCCAATCCGACGCTGAAAACACCATCCACCGCGCCTGCGAGTGGAGCATCAACCGCAGCTACGACAAGCTCTATGCCGCCGGCATGACCGCACATGCTGACTATATCCGCCGCCTGCCGCGCGACGACAATTGGCTCGCCCGCATCCAGTGCGAGAGCGCCGATCTATCCAACGCCCACTACGAAAAACTCATTGCGCACTACGACATCACTCGCGGCGTCATGGACCCGCCCTCGGGTCTCGACATAACCGCACAAAAGATCTGCGCCGAGCTGCTCATCACCGCAGCCGCCACCATCGCCGCCGTCCTCAATCACGCCATCGACAAAGCCGGCGTGCCGCCGCCTGCTGTCAATCCAACCATTCCCGCACTGCTGGCCGCGCTGAAAATCCCGCAGAACCAGTTCCTCAAGCGCATCGAAAATGCGGAGGATCGCCGCGCCGTCCAGGCCATCTATGACGAGTTGCGCACCACGGGTGCCGTCGTCACGACACTGCCCGCCGAGAACCGCACGATCCGCGATCTTTACGCAACAGAAGTCGCCAGCTTGAAACTCAGGCCTGATGTCACAAAGCTGTTTCCTTTACCGGCGGAAACAATCGCCTACACACTGCCCATCATAGCGGCACGCCCAACACAGCAGCCAGTGACACCGCAAGCGTTGCCGCAGCCGTCGCAAGTGCCGACTGCCGCCGCCACACGCGAAGCAGTCAGTGAAACCGCGCGCGACGTCGCTGCCGCGGCCGCACAAATCACACGCCCCACCGCCGCCAACACCAACGCCGCTGCACCGACCACCGGACGACCCGGCCTCGCCTCCGACGCCGACGTGGTCGACGCCCCCTCCATCGGCCCAAAAACCGCCGAACGGCTCTACGCGCACGGCATCAAAACCATCGCCGATCTGCTCGCCGCTGATCCGCCAGCGCTCGCCCAGTCGCTTGATCAGCGCCACATCACCGCGTCCACCATCATCGACTGGCAGGATCAGACGCGACTTGTGCAGGCCGTGTCTGGCCTCACCGGCGGCGCAGCACAGTTGTTCGTCGGTGCGGGTTATCGAACGCCCGCAAGCCTCGCCGCAGCCGACGTTACCAAAGTCTGCGCCGATGTACTCACCTTCGCGTCCTCCGTCGAAGGCCGCCGCATCCTCCGCGACGGCACCGCACCAGAAGCATCAAAAATCACCGCCTGGCACGCCCGTGCCCAAACCACCAAAGCCGCGTGAGCGAAGCCTGTAGCAACGCGCACGCGCCTCACACATCCTTCCAACGGTAGTGATACTGCCCCGCCTCGCTGTACCCGCGCCTCTCATAGAGTGCGCGCGCTGCGGCGTTGCCTTCAACGACTTGCAGCGCCGCTAATCTTGCGCCGTTGTCAAACGCCCAGCTTTCCAACGCATCCATCACCACGCGCGCAGCTCCCGTGCGCCGCCGGTCGGCGCGCGTCGCCACACACTCGACAAACCCCACACCACTGGGTGACACCACACCCAGCGCGCTCGCCAGCGCCTCCCCACCACGCCGCACGAGAAAGAACGCCCGCATCGCTGGCACCCGCGCCAGCATCGCCGGCTCCGCAGCGCGCCGCACCGCATTGAGCGGCTCGGCATAAATATCGAACCAATCCGCAGTCAGCGTATCGGATACCTCAACGCCTTCCGGCAACGGCGTGCGCGCCAGTACTTTGGCGAGCAACAAACACGGCTCCTCGTATGTGTACCCACGCGCAGCCAACCGTTGATCGAGATGAGCCGGCGTCGCCAGCGAACTCACCTGCACATAACTTTTGAGACCACGCGCGCGGTAGCGTGCCTCCACGTCTGAGATCGCCGTCTCAAAGTCACCACCCGCGAACCCCAGCGGCAGCAGCGAATTGGCACGCCGGCTACCACCGCCCGAGCACCGCCATACCCAACCTGAAACGCCCACCGTCTCCGCCGCCGGCCACGCCCGCGCCGCCGCACGTTCAATCATCTCAACCTGATGCGACGTAAAACCATTGGCCATCGGACCTCCCAGCGCTGTGACGATCATTTCTACCGCAGCCACACATTTTCTCCACCCTGTTCCCGCCGAAACAGCGCGGTCGCTCCACATCCAGCATTGTCACCCCAGGTCATGAGGACAGCGCACAACACGAACGCGCCCCCCTCGCAACCCGCCTTCCGAGACACCGGCTTAAGCCTCAATCCCAGGCACGGGCGACACTCGGAAAGCCCCTTAAATTAGGCACTTTCATCACCCCAACCCAAAGCCCCAGGAGACAGTATCATGGCTATCATCACCGGCACCGCTCAAGCAGAAGTTCTCACCGGCACCGCGCTGGCCGACA
>JANNEU010000397.1:0-5806 GCA_031379035.1 Hyphomicrobiaceae bacterium
CTGTCGTGGTCGGAAACGATTGAGACGCTGTGGCGCGGGCAGCTCATTGAAGCTGCGCCAAAGGGAACGGTGCCACTGTTGCGCGTCGATGCGCCGTGTGAGCCGTTGACGAAGCCGCCGCACATTATCCTGATCCATCAGGAGTCGGTGGTGCCGCCGGGCATCTTACCAAAGCTCGACTATAACCGCGCGCTGGACAGCTTCTTTCGCTCCGACGATGGGCGGAGCTACACGCTGCGCGTGGAGACCTACGGCGGCAATTCAACGTTGACGGAATTCTCTGTTCTGACTGGGTTGTCGACCTACGCGTTCGGCGGCATGCGGCAGTTCGTGCAGCACATGATGGCGGGCAAGATCAAAGATACGTTGCCGCAAACACTGGCACGCTGCGGCTATCGCAATGTGCTGTTTTATCCAATGCTCAAGAGCTTCGTGTATGCTGACAAGTTCTTCAAAGGTGTCGGCCTTGATGAGATCTTTGACTTGAAGGCGCAGAGGGCGACGCGCGTCGATGAGCGCGATGGCTTCTACTATGCCAACGCCATGGCGGAGATGGCGCAGCACTTCGCGACATCGAAAGCACCGCTGTTTACGTTCATCGAAACGATGGCGACGCACTGGCCTTACGACATTCCGTTCGAGCCGAAACTGGATGTGCCTGGGGGCGCGCCCGGCACACATCCGGAAATGCATGAGTATCTGCGGCGTCTATGGCTCGCGCACGGCGACTATGAAGAGCTGCGCCGCGAACTTGCACGACGCTTTCCCGACGAGAAGTTCCTCATCGTCCGCTATGGCGATCACCATCCAATGGCGACGCGCATGCTGTTGGGTTTCAAGGAAGGCACCGAAGCGGAAGACGTGCTGCTTGATCGCGACTCTCTCGGGTTCAAAACATTTTATGCAATCAACGGGGTGTACACCACGCCGCAGAGTGCGACCCTGCCACAAACGCTTGATGCGCCGTATCTTGGCACCGTGCTGTTGCAAGCCGCGGGCTTGCCGTTGTCGGATGCCTACAAGGCGCGCGCCGAACTCATGTCGGCTTGCGATGGACGCTGGTTCGACTGCCAGCGCAAGGGCGCTGTGCTGGCGTTCCAGCGGCAGTTGCTCGATTCTGGCTTGATCACCGCGCGGTGAGCTGATCGTCAGCTTTTTGCCGGGCGATCAAATCCGTGATCGAACCGTCAAACGACACGCTGCCGGTTTCCAAAAGGATCGCGCGGGTTGCGATCTCGGCGGCGAACGTCAGGTTCTGTTCTGACAGCAAAATTGCAATGCCCTCGCGTTTCATGCGTTGGATGGCACCCGCCATCTGCTCAACAATCAACGGCGACAGGCCTTCGGAGGGTTCGTCCAGCAGCACGGCTTGCGGATTGCCCATCAGGGTCCGGGCGATTGAGAGCATCTGCTGCTCGCCCCCCGACATGCGACCCGCCGAGCGGCCTGCCATTTCGGCTAGATTGGGAAAGATCTCGTACAGCCGTTCGACAGTCCACGGCGGGCGGCCATCACGGGGTGGCAGCCGCCCGACTTCCAAGTTCTCGGCGACCGTCAGATCGGTGAAGATTCGCCGTTCCTCCGGTACGTAACCGAGACCAAGCCGTGCGATGACGTGGGTCGGTTGCTGTTTGATATCCGCGCCAGCGAACGACAGATGCTCGGCGCGATGATCGACCAAGCCGATGAGGGCTTTGAGTGTGGTCGACTTGCCGGCACCATTGCGACCGACCAAGGCGACTGCCTCGCCGGCGGCGATGTGGAACGAAACGCCGAACAGCACTTGCGCTGCGCCGTAGAAGGCATCCAAACCATGCACGTCGATGAGGCCGGTGGTTGCGTGTGCGGTCATAGCGGCCGCCGCGCATCGTTGGCGGCGGCGGCAATGCCAGCACCGACGGTGCCGAGATACAGCTGACGGACGCGTGCGTCGGCCTGCACCTCGTGCGGCGTGCCCTGCGCGATGATCTTGCCGCGCACGAGCGCCAGCACGCGCGTTGCGTGGCCGAACACGGCGTCCATATCGTGTTCGGTGAAGAGGACGCCAAGGCCACGATCGCGGGCAAGGCGTGCGACCAGCAGCATCAATGCGTTCCGCTCCGGGCGCGCCATGCCGGCTGTCGGTTCGTCCATCAGCAGCAGTTTGGGTGTGCCGGCCAGCGCCATGGCAAGTTCGACGCGCTTCACGTCGCCGTAGGCGAGGGTGCTGACGGCGCGGTCTGCACTCGCTTCGAGCCCGACGGCGTTGAGAATTTCACGGGCTTTGTCTCGTTCGGCGGAGTGTACGTTGCCGAACACATGCAGGCTCAGGCGCGCGGCACTTTGCAGTGTCACTTGCACACATTCGGCGGCTGTCATGGAGACAAAGGTTTGGGCGATCTGGAAGGTGCGGCCGACGCCCAGACGCCAGATCTCGCGCGGCGGCTTGCCGGTGATCGTGATGCCGTCGAGGGTGACAGTGCCGGAGTCGGGCGCAAGCTGACCACCGACCATGTTGAAGGTTGTCGACTTGCCGGCACCGTTGGGCCCGATCAGCGCGACCAGTTCACCGGCGGCGACGTCGAACGACACGTCTTTGGCCGCGACGACGCCACCGAACGATTTGCAGAGGCCTGTTACGGAGAGCAGCGTCATGGGCGCGCCTCGGTGCCTTGGCGTGATGCAACCCAGGCTTTGATTCCGCCGACGATGCCCTTGGGCGACACGAGCGCGATCACGATGATCAATGTACCCAACAGCATTCGCCACATGTCGGTGAGTGGCAGCGTGATGTCTTTCAGCGTGTGCAGCGCGGCCGCACCGACGAGCGCACCGGCAACCTGCTGGATGCCACCCATCAGGAGCATGGCGAGAAAGTCGACAGACTGAGGGATCGATAGCAGCGTTGGATCGATGGAGCCCTTGGAGAAGGCGTAGAGCCCACCGGCAAGTCCGGCCGCGCCACCGGCGACCACAAACGCCAGCCATCGTAGTTTGGTCACATCCAGGCCGATGGCGTCGGCGCGGACAGCGCTGTCTCGTGCGGCGCGCAAGGCGTAGCCGAAGGGGGAATACAGAACCGCGGACAAGGCGGCGATGCCAGCGACGGATATGACCAAGGTCAGGTAATAGTAGGTGATACGGTCGGATGCCCAGGCTGCGGGCCAGACGCCGACGACGCCGTTGTCACCGCCCGTCACTTCGACCCATTGCACACCGACTGCGTAGACGATCTGGGCGACTGCAAGGGTCAGCATCGCGAGATAGATGCCGCTGAGCCGCACGATGAAATAGCCGAACAGCGCGGCGGCGAGCGCACCGGCGACGGGTGCCATCAGCAGCGCAGGCTCCATGCCGAAGCCGAGCTTCTTGACGGCGAGGCCGGCCCCGTAAGCGCCGATGCCGAAGTAGGCGGCATGTCCGAAAGACACCAGACCGCCGTTGCCGATGAGGAACGCCAAGGCATAGGCGGCGAGTGCGAAGATGAGAATTTCGATGGCGACTTTGAGGGTGTAGGCATCGGCGACCAGCGGCAGCGCGATCAGGGTCGCCAGCACAGCAACGACGATTTGCCAGCCGCGACGCGTGGGCGATTGCAGTGCGGTGAACCCTTCCGGCATGATGACACGCAGCGCGAGCGGCTCGGGCCGGCCGAGCAGACCTTGCGGACGCACGATCAGCACGGCGGCCATCAGCAAGAACACCAGCACCAACGTGCTGCGTGGAAGAATGACGATACCGAAGGCATTCAGTTGACCGATCAGCAGTGCGGCGAGCGCTGCGCCGGGCACGGAGCCCATGCCGCCGATGACGGTGACGACGAAGGCGTCGGTCAACACGGCGATGTCCATCTGCGGGCTGGCGGCTGCGCGCGGCACCTGCAGCGCGCCACCAAGACCGGCAAGTGCGCCGCCGAGAAAGAGCGCACCGGTGAAGAGCAGCGATTGATTGACGCCGAGGGCTGCCACCATCTCGCGGTCCTGGGTGGCTGCGCGCACGAGCACGCCGAAGCGGGTTTTGTTGAGCAGCAGCCAGACGCCGCCGAACACGAGTGGGCCCATGGCGATGAGAAACAGGTCATACTCAGGAAAAGGCGTGCCGAGGATGGAGACGGCACCGCGGAGCCCAGGGGCGCGAGGGCCGAGAATTTCAAGCGGACCCCAGATGCGAATGACAAGGTCTTGCACGATCAGCACGAGGCCGAAGGTGACGAGCAGCTGCAGCAGTTCGGGGGCTTTGTAGACGCGGCGGAGCAAGCCGATTTCGATGGCGATGCCCATCAGGCCGGTTGCCAACGCGGCGAGTAGAAGCGCGAGTGCGAACATCGGAAACGAGCGGGAGATGTCGAGCAATGGTCCGAGCACCGTCACCGCCACATAGGCGCCGAGCATGTAGAGCGAGCCGTGCGCGAAGTTCACGATGCGTGTGACGCCGAAGACAATCGTGAGCCCCGACGCAATGATGAAGAGCGACGCCGCGCTGGCGAGGCCGTTCAGGAATTGCGTGAGGAGGAATGCAAGGGACATGGAAAATCGATTTGAATGATTGACGCAAGTGGCGAACAGAGCAGTGTCCGCGGATTGCGGATCTGAGACGCCGCCTCACCCACAACTGTCATCCTCGGGCTTGTCCCGAGGACCCAGGGTGCAGCGGGCTTGATCGTCATTGTTGGACGCGGCACGAGCAACGTCCAATGTGAAAGTCAGAGTGCGTGGAGGGTTGGGTCCTCGGGCCAAGCCCGAGGATGACAGGGGAGGAGCGGAACTTACTTCTTCTGCGCCGCTTTGACGTCGGCTTCGGGGAACATGACCGACGCGCCGTCGACGAACTTCCAGTCTTTCATGACGCCCTGGCCACCTTTCTGGGTGGTGACGCCAACCCAACCGCCGAGGCTCGACTGCCGATCGAGACCACGCATGGTGACGGGGCCGACGATGGTGTCGAACTTCATGTCGTTAAAGGCGGCGATGAGCTTGTCGGTTTCGGTGCCGCCGGCTTTGTTGATCAAATCGCGCACCATGTAGACGACGACGTAGCCGAGCATGGAGCCGAGCCGTGGCGTGTCGTTGAACTTGGCGCGATAGGCATCGACGAACGCCTTGTGGGTTGGATCGGTGATCTGCTCCCATGGATAACCGGTGACGATCCAGCCTTCCGGTGTCTCATCTTTCAGCGGCAGCATGTATTCGGGCTCGCCGGTCAGCAGGCTGACCACGGTGCGGTCTTTGAAGAGGCTGCGGGTTGCGCCTTCGCGCACAAATGCTGGCAGGTCGGCGCCGAACAGCACGTTGAAGATGCCGTCGGGCTTGGCGGCGTCGATGGCGGTGATGGTGGCACCAGCGCCTTCGGCGAATTTGCCGAGCGCTGGATACTGCTCGACGACGATTTCAGCGTCGGGCGTGGCTTCCTTGATGAGGCGCTTGAAGCTGGCGGCGGCCGACTGGCCGTACTCGTAGTTGGGCGCGATGATCGCCCACTTCTTGATGCCCTTGGCTTTGACGGCATCGACCAACATGCGGGTCTGCATGAAGGTGCCCGGACGGACGCGGTAGGTGTACGGGTTGCCTGACGCCATGGTGATGGCATCCGTCAATGGCTCGGAGGCGATGAACAGCGTCTTCTTCTGGTTGGCAAAATCCGCCACGGCAAGACCGACGTTGGACAGAAAGGTGCCGACCAGGAACGACACGTTTTCGCGCGTCACGAGTTCTTCGGCGACACGCACCGCATCGCCCGGGGTCGCGCCGTCATCGCGGATGACGAATTCGAGCGGGCGCCCACCGAGCACGCCGCCCTTGGCATTGACTTCGGCCAAGGCGAGTTCGAG
>JANNEU010000429.1:0-3119 GCA_031379035.1 Hyphomicrobiaceae bacterium
CGCGCGATTTGTAAGGCAGCAGCGGCGCGATAATCTTCCACTCGGCATCTGAGAGTTCGTAGCGTGCCATGTGACCCTCCCACGGTTGGAAGGATGAATCACTGTTCGCTGCGGAAGGGAATCCCGTTTATGAGTTTGTGACCTAGACCGCCTCAGTCGCGATCAAGAAGACGTCGCCGGCATCTTCAAGCGCATGGCGTTTGCCGACGTGAAGATCGTCACCCTGTCCGAAGGTGAGATCACGCATCTGCACGTCGGCCTCAAAGGCACGATGAATGCTCTGTTTCTGAAAGACCTCGCCGACAAGACGCGGCGCGGATTGCGTGGCCGTGTCGAGGCCGGCAAGTCCGGCGGCGGGCTTTGCTACGGCTACGAAGTCGTCAAGCAAACCGACAGCGCCGGCGAGCCGGTCTGTGGCGGCCGCCGCATTGTGCCCGAAGCGGCCGAGATCGTCGGGCGTATCTTTCGTGATTTTGTCAGCGGGGTATCGCCACGGCGCATTGCGTTCGGTCTGAACAAGGACGGCGTGCCCGGACCTGATGGAACGGCCTGGGGCGACACCACGATCCGTGGCCACGTCAGTCGCGGTACCGGCATCTTGAACAACGAACTCTATGCAGGCCGGATCGTTTGGAACCGGCAACGGCACATCAAAGACCCCAGCACTGGCCGCCGCGTGTCACGCCCCAATCCATCCAGCGAGTGGATTGTCGCCGACGTGCCCGAACTACGAATCGTAGATGATGACCTGTGGCAACGCGCACGCAAGCATCAGGCGGCGCTTGCAAAGGTATTCGAAGCCACGACAAACGGCGTTCGCGCCGCCCGAGCCAAGGCGCGCAGCAATTTGCGTCGTCCCAGCTACATGTTGTCCGGTCTTTTGGTCTGCGGCTATTGCGGCGGAAAATACGGCCTGGTGGTCGGCGACCGCTACGGTTGCCTCAATCGCCACCGTCGCAACATGTGTGAGAATGGCCGCACGAGCCGGCGCGCCGTGATCGAAGAGCGCGCATTGAGCGGGTTGAAGGAGAAATTGGTGTCCGTCGACGCCGTCGCCGAAGCGGTCTGCGCCTATCACGAGGCCATGAACCGCGACAAACAGGAGCAACGCGCCCAGTCGAGCGCCGATCGGCACACGCTGGCCAAGGTCGAGCGAACCATCAAAAGCATCATCACCGCCATCGAAGACGGCATGTACCAGCCATCGATGAAGGCGCGTATGGACGATCTGGAGCGACAGAAGGCAGAAATCACGGCGCGCATCGCCGTCGAGACGCCGTCGCTGCCCGACGTTAATCCGAACATCGCGGAAATCTACCGCCACAAGGTCCAGCATCTGAGCGCGGCGCTGGCCGATCCGAAAACGGCGCAAGAGGCGACGACGGCTATTCGATCATTGATCGGCGAGATCGTGTTGACGCCTGGCGACAAGCGCGGCGAGGTGCACGCGACCTTACGCGGCGAGCTGATGAGCATCCTCGATTTCGCGGCCGGTCGGCACGAGAAACGAACAAATGTGCCGCGAGTTATAACAGCGGTGGCTTCCAGCCCCCGCAACCATTTGCAAGCTTCAAGATTGCACCTGCCGAGGTGCCGTGGGGCTGGGCGAGGCCTGCGTTGGATCGGCCTTCGCGGAGCAAAGGCGTAGTTCTTCTTGTTCGAGCGCATCGTCTCCTTGCGCAGCGCGACGCGCCAATTCTTTTGCGAGCTGTATAATCAGATCTCGATTGTT
Source organism: Hyphomicrobiaceae bacterium (assembly GCA_031379035.1). GTDB lineage: Bacteria > Pseudomonadota > Alphaproteobacteria > Rhizobiales > Hyphomicrobiaceae > JABFRJ01. The sequence continues at coordinate 1,733 of JANNEU010000429.1, forward strand.
GTCCTCCCATTCGATCTTGATCTCACAGCCTCTGCACTTGCTCACGTTGCACTCTACTCTCTTCCTGGACGATGAGCCAAATTAGGCAACTGGGGCGCAAACAGAAGGCCAGCAGTCGATTGCGACCCTGGACGGTCGTGCTAGCGAGCGGCTGACTGAGAGTAACTCGGCACGTGGGCCTCAGTTGCAACAATGATATGCGCAGGGGCGTCATCGCCGTTCGCGTAGCAATTGTCTGCTGCTGAGAGTAAGGTGTGCACGTTCGGTAGATTGTTGAACGGTTCAAGGTGACCTGTTGTCGAAAGTCTTGAGCCTTCACCAGAGTACCCAGCCGGTGACGGCCGCCCTGTTCGGTTAAAGTCATGCGCGGCACAGTGACGATGGTTTATCGTCATTGGAGATAGGTTCGTGCCTACGTCTGGACATAGGCCTTTGTAGGAATTTGCGGCGCTGGTGGCGGCGTGCTCGGCATCTGCTTGACCAGCGAACGTTCCGACTGCGCACCCGTCGCGGGCAAGCCCACTCTCAATCGGCTTGAACACGCCGCCAAGGTCGGCAGCGAACCCTATCACAAAATCACGCACGATCCTGCCGCCATCGAGCGCTTGTTCGCGACGGTGATGATGGATGCTCACGACGAAGCCCCGCGCCAACTGATCGTCGATTTCGACGCCACCCACGATCCGATCCATGGTTCGCCATCGTCCAATATCCCGCCGACACGATCGCGAACGAAGATCTCAAGAACACCTTCGGCCTTGAGAATGTGTCGTTCAACCAGGACGATCCATCAAACAAGTTCTACGCGGTCCGCTTCACTGGCAAAACCAACTACGACACGATCAAGGCGTTTGCTGAACGTCACAGTGGCCGGCTTGCCGACGGCGATCAGAGCTTTACCAACGCGACAGCTTTCACGGCCCAGTTCAAAGACGCGTTTCCCGGCATCCGGCTCGACGTGCGCCAGGGCAATCTCGCGATTTTCATGCCCCAGCAGGTTGACGCCGTTTCCATGCTGGGCGCCACCTGGAAAAAGGAGACAGACTACGACTACACCAACAAAGCCACGGGCGAAGTGTCGAAAGCCGGCGGCTATTGGTCATTGACGACGCCCAACAAAGTGCCGGCGCAGCATACTGCTGGTGGTCCACCATCGGTGGAAGCGGCGCTGACCATCGCTGCGTCCGAAATTGCTGCGAGCTCACACAATCGCGAACTGGCCACGCGGCTCAAGGCCCCGCACGAAGCGCTGCAGGTGTCGGTGAAGGGGGCCATGCTGTCAGTCGTGTCGCCGCGCGATCCGGTCCTCAGCGAAGCCCTCAAGAAGGATGCGGGTATGCAGTGGCAGCCGCAAGCAAGCGTGTGGCGCGTGACGGTCACCGAGGCT
>JANNEU010000480.1:0-3759 GCA_031379035.1 Hyphomicrobiaceae bacterium
CGGTGGTGGCTGCACACATACTCTCGATCAGGTGAAGATCCCGGATATTTGACGCGGCTGACCGCCGCGCCAAATTCCGGGAAACCGAGGGTAAGGCTGGCGCGACATTGCGAGCGAATCTCGTGTCCAGCACCGCGGCGGATGGCGGCGCGGAACACGCGCCTTATCCGCCCTACAGGTTACTCATTGCTGCCCTTGCGGCGCGCGAGAAAGGCGAGGCGTTCGAAAAGGTGGACGTCTTGTTCGTTCTTCAGCAGGGCGCCGTGGAGGGGTGGGATGAGCTTGCGGGGGTCTTGTTCGCGCAGCGTTTCGGGGGTGATGTCTTCGTTGAGCAGCAGCTTGATCCAGTCGAGCAGTTCCGATGTGGACGGCTTTTTCTTGAGGCCCGGCACTTCGCGGATGTCGTAGAAGACGCGCATGGCTTCAGTGACAAGGCGGCCTTTCTGGCCGGGGAAGTGTACCTCGATGATCTCGCGCATCGTCTCGGCGTCGGGGAACTTGATGTAGTGAAAGAAGCAGCGGCGCAGGAAAGCGTCGGGCAGTTCTTTTTCGTTGTTCGAGGTGATCATGACGATGGGCCGCTTCTCGGCTTTGATCGTTTCGCCGGTTTCGTAGACGTAGAATTCCATGCGATCGAGTTCCTGCAACAGATCGTTGGGGAACTCGATGTCGGCCTTGTCGATTTCGTCGATCAGCAGCACGGGACGCTCGGGCGCGGTGAACGCCTCCCACAGTTTGCCTTTCTTAATGTAGTTGCGGATGTCCTTGACGCGTTCGTCGCCGAGCTGGCTGTCGCGCAGACGGGACACCGCGTCGTATTCGTAGAGCCCCTGCTGGGCTTTGGTGGTGGACTTGATGTGCCACTCGATCAGCGGTGCCTTTAGGGCTTTGGAAATCTCGTGAGCGAGAACCGTCTTGCCGGTGCCGGGTTCGCCTTTGACGAGCAAGGGGCGCTGGAGCGTGACCGCGGCGTTGACCGCAATTTTGAGATCATCGGTTGCGACGTAGTTTTTGGTGCCGGTAAATTTCATGCGCCGGATGGCTCCCTCTGCGGTGTTTGTGATGTTTGGTATGGCCGGTTCGGGCTTGAGCCGGAACCGGAAGGTGGGACTGATGACTGTTCCGGGGCGTTTTAAAGCATCTTTCCCGGACGCTGACGAGTGCGCCAAGTCCGCGCTCTGCGGCAAGGGGCGTAGCGCGCCGTTCACGCCCGCTCACTGACTTCTGATTGGCGGTGAGCGGTGGCGGCGGCTAAGGTTGATTTTTGTGAGTGATGACTGCCAGCGCACAACCATAGCTTGGGCAGGCGTGATTTCTGCCGGATTTCGGCCAAAAGCATTCCACCTCAATGGAAAGTCTCCCCCATGACCGTTGACATCGCGCGCGACGACGTCCCCATCGCGACCTTGCGTGAGCGGGTACAATTGCTGCTGCTGGGACCCGTCCTGCCACCGCGTCTGCCTGACCGGGTGGCACGCGCCATTCACGCGCAGGAGGAGAGTTCAGAGATCCTCATCTGCTGGGTGCAGATTGCAGCAATCATTTTCTTTGCCGCCTTTTATTATTTCTCGCCGCGGGCTTACTTCGCGAAGACCTCGTTCGAGCCGGTGCCGTGGATGCTGACAGCATACGCTGCTTTTACAATCGGGCGGCTGATGCTGGCGCGGCGCGGGCTGCTGCGGGACACGTGGCTCAGCGTTTCGGTCGTTGCCGATGTGGCTGTGCTGATGCTGACGATCTGGTCGTTTCATATCCAGTATCAACAGCCGGCCACGCTGTATCTCAAGGCACCGACGTTGCTGTACGTGTTTGTGATCATCGCCCTGAGGGCGCTGCGGTTTGATCCGCGATGGGTGATCCTGGCGGGGGTGTCGGGCGCTGTTGGGTGGCTGCTGCTGCTCATCTACGCGTTGCGGCATCAGGAACTTTCGAGCACGATCACGCACAGCTTCATTGAGTATGCCACGTCGCTGAAGCTGCTGGTCGGTGCCGAGATCGACAAGATCGTTTCGATTTTGGCGTTTACGGCGGTGCTGGCGCTGGCGCTGGAGCGGGCGCGGCGGTTGCTGGTGCGCTCGGTGGTGGAGGAGGCGGCAACGGCGGAGCTGTCGCGCTTCTTTGCGCCGGACATTGCAGAGAGCATCATTCAGGCCGACGAGAAGATCGAACTCGGCAAGGGTGTGTCGCGCGAAGCGGCGGTGATGTTCCTCGATCTGCGCGGGTTCACGACGTTTTCGAGCACGCTGGAGCCAGACGATCTGGTGGAGATGATCATCTCCTATCAGTCGTGTGTGGTGCCGATCATCAGAAAGCACGGCGGCAGTGTGATTACCTATCTGGGCGATGGCATCATGATCACCTTCGGGGCGACCCGGCCGAGTGACACGGCGGCGGCTGACTGCATGCGGGCAACCGAGGAGCTGTTGGTGGCGCTGCCGGCGTGGACGATGGAGCGCAAGGCGATAGGCAAGCCCGCGTCGGGTGCTGGCATCGGCGTGGCGTCTGGCCCGGTGACCTATGGTGCGATTGGGACTGAGGGGCGGTTGGAGTATGCGGTGATCGGCGATCCGGTCAGCCGTTCCGCCAAGCTGCAAAGCCAGACAAAAGCGCAGAAGGCACCCGCGCTGGCAACGAGCGTGTTGTGGGATGAGGCGATTGCGCAGGGTTATGCGCCCGAGTGCCGGAACGATGCGCGGGTGTGTGCGTTGCCAGGGATTGCCGAGCCGGTGGGGATTGTGGCGTTGGGGTGAGGCACGCGTACAGCGTCGGCAAGATACGTCCGCTTCTGCTTTGATAGCTACGGCGATGCAGCAAGCAAGAAGGAAGAGAGGCGGTTACTTGCTCGATGCACGGCGATCTTACGACGCGCTCAGAGGATAAGCTGGCGTTAAAAGCGATGACCAAGGGACCACCGCAGGCCTTGATTTTGACCCGTTGCCGAAGTGGCTGCCACCTAAAGTTCCCTCCTCCGGTTTCCCGGAATGCGGCGACCGCGTTCCGCGGGCGTCGCATATCCGGGATCTTCCCCCGGCGCATTTGTGCGCTAATCTCGCCGCATGCAGACGCACAGCGAGAAAACTTTCTCCGTTTATATGACCGCGAGAAAGCCGCGCGGCGTCATCTATACCGGCACTTAGGAACATCGTGCACAGGTACTCGATGGTTTTACGAAGCGCTTTTGGGTTGATCGCCTCGTGTATTTTGAGCCGCACGATGCGGTCGAAATTGCGCAACGGCGCGAATGGCTTTTGAAGGGCTGGCGGCGTGACTGGAAGATTGAACTGATCGAGAAAACGATCCGACTTGGGCAGTGATCTTTATCCCGATGCTCTGCGTCTCGACGGGTTTGAGCCGTAGGCACAGTTGGTGATTCACGTTCGGCTGGCGAAGATCCCGGATATTTGGTCAGCGCTGAAGCGCGCAGCCCAAATTCCGGGAAACCAAATAGGACGGGTGTCTCCTTCTGGTTCTGGCCCAACTCGACGGTTGTCAAAAATAATTGCCGACGACGCGATGGAAACACAAGCGGAGACACCCTGCCAGCATCGGATTCGCGGCCGCCCCTGACCCTTGCTCTCCCCGCAGTATGACGGTGAGAGGGGGGCTCCCCCACCCGCCACCTACCCCACCAAATCCTTGCGCCCGGCGATGCCGCCTGCTGCATTGAGAGTGTAGACAATCGGTACGCCGGTGGCGAGTTCGCGCTTTAATATCTGCTCGGGTGTCAGGCTTTCGAGGTGCATGATCAGGGCGCGCAGG
>JANNEU010000006.1:0-2657 GCA_031379035.1 Hyphomicrobiaceae bacterium
CGATCTGGGGGCCGGCTCACACGCACGATGTGCAGTACCTGCGGGTCTTCGTCGGTCAGCTCCGACAGAAACTGGGCATATCCATCGATGCCACCGACTTGATCCAGACCGAGCCAGGAGTCGGGTACCGCCTCATCGAGGGTACAGCCAGCCCGTAGGACAGCACTGGTCAGTCTTTTGACTGCAATTCAGGCGGTTGCCTCAAGCTGCGCGACCTTGATCGACTGAGCGTGTGGACGACGCAGGACCGAGCTCCAATATTTAAATATACTTATCAATAGGTTGCGGGCGTCTGTGCTACCTAAATCTGGATCGTCAGCGAGTTACAACAGAAGTGGTTGCGGGGGCTCGCATTGGGCGATGCAGCCAGGTCGTGCCGATGACTGTGAATGCTTAGACCTCCACTGATTTGCACGGAACCAGCTTTGAAAGAGCGGAGCGCAGAAAAAACGCCCTCTGCCATATCTCGCACGTTTGTCATTCTGGCATCTAATACGGATGATTTTCTACCCTTCCTGGAACTCCTGATGACAATTGTCCCTTGAGCGACTTCGAAGCGCATCACGCTTATCTCCAATAGTCAATTTCGCTTGGCAATCCGCACTGCATTATCTGCGATCTGGTCGACCAACTGATCCAGAATGGGATGCCGTAGACCGGATTTGCGACACCCGATCCTGACCTTTACGGCGAGACCAGGCAACGTCGCCGTCAAATCCCTAATGTGCGCAACGATGCGCTCGGCCGGGTAGCGGCACCGTTCCGCCGCGCGTTCCCAGTGGCGAAGGCGGATTTCGTCGACCTCGCGCCGCCCACCAATGGTCATGGCGAGCTTGAGCTGCGATCGGCGCTGCTGGTAGGGCAGGAATGAGATGACGTCGTAGAGGGGCGTCAGACGGAAGGCACCGCCGGGTTCGTAGATGATCGAGTAGTTCTTTGCGTGGGCGTCGGTACCACCAATCAAGAAGTTGAACACTTGGGCGCGCATGAACCGGTCACGATCAACTTCCGGCGACTTCGTAGAGCGAAGGAGATCCATAATCTCAGGCAAGCCTGGTCCGCCTTCAGATTGGTACTTTGTCTTGGGATGCACGCCGAGCGCCTGACAACAATCTTCCTGATGGATGCGCTTGACCAATTTGTCGCGTTGGTCACGATAACGATCGAAACGCTCAACGACTATCGCCGGTACGCCGTCGAACGTCTGAACTTCCGTGCGTACAGTGGGCAGGCCGGCGGCGCGCGCCAGTTCGAGGCAGAAGTGCTCATTGGTTGCGAGGCCCGTGAATCGGGGACCTTCTGGCTTAAGGATGTGTGTCGTCGGTGTTCGGCCACGAGGTACGCCCCATCGCTTTCCAGCTCGATATAGCGCGGTCTTTGACTGCGCGCCCGCGAGGCTGAACTGGCCCGTATCGCTGGGAAGGCGGCCTGCGCCGGGATCCTGCACCAAGGCGTGAACGCGCTCGTCAAGGTTCTTGGCGGAGATCCACTGCACGCTTTCCCGTTCGGCAAAATCAAATCCCGGTAGTGCCAGCTGCACGGCACCTGGGCAGTCCTCGCCCATTGCGGCCAGCAACGCGAACGGATTGCGAGCCGAGACCTGATAGCGCTGAGCCCATCTGTTCAACGTCACTTCGTTGTCCGGCAACAGGCCCCACATCCAGTTGGAAATCGCACGTGTCCCGTGTGCGCGCTGTGTGGGTGGCATGGAAAACGACAGCGGGATGCTGTTCTGATCGGCGGCGTAGTTTGAATTGTAGTCGAAACGAAAGTTGCCGTTCGGGCGGTGCGTGACAGTCCCGGCGAGCGCATCGGCGACGGTGACTGCAAGAGTGCGCGCCATCACTTGGCGCCGCCGTCAGCAATGTCGTCGATGGAGTAGGGTGGCTGTTTGCCGCCCGCTTTCGGACCCAGTTTGCGAACCGGTGTGGCATCCAAATTTCGCTCAAGTCTCAAGGTGACGCCGACCGATTGCATCACAGCAAATACGAATGACAATTGTAGCTGTCCCTCACCTACTTCAAGGTAGAGAACGCGTTGCCGCCTGACGGCTAGCACCTTCGCCAATGCAGCTTGCGTGAGACCGGCGTCCACACGGGCCTGCCTCAGGAAGCCACCCAACTCGCGCGTGTTGCGGATAATCACTTGCGTTCCTGGTGTTCGACCTACCCGACATCAATATATGTTCGGATTGACGAACATGTCAATAAGTTCGATAAAGAGAACATTGAAGAGAGTTCGAATTGTCGAACTCTGGTGGGCTTGAGTCCGAAAACAACTGCGCGCAGATCGCTCAGGCGAGTGACAACACGGCTGCAACAAGCAATCATAGCCTCGTCCACGCCATCTAGTCGCTGAACGCATGACAAGAGATGTTACAGACAAAGCTGACGAATCGGACCGAATTCAGCGCCGGCTGGAAGCCCTCGACCGTGAGCGCTTACTACTCCAAACTCGACTTGATCAACTGCAGAAGGCCAGAATCGACGCATCCAGAGTGCGATCAAGCCATCCTTCAGTCACCAACAGCCCTCCTGCCGTCGAAAAGATCGCGCTCTTCCGGCGCCTGTTCGGCGGTCGCAAGCATGTCTTCCCTGCGCGTTGGGACAACCCGAAGACAGGCCGATCAGGCTACGCGCCGGCCTGTGCCAACGAGT
>JANNEU010000002.1:0-7877 GCA_031379035.1 Hyphomicrobiaceae bacterium
AGGGCGAAAGCCCGCCACATGGACGCCGCAGAAATGTTGCGCAACAACGATACGACAGCGTTCTTCCGCGCACTCGGTGACCTCGTGGACTGTGGCCCCACCCAGACCAACGTCAACGACGCCCGCATCATCCTGGTAGACCCGACGTGATCCCCTCAATTGGCTCCGCACTCTCTACCGTTTCCCCGGCCGAAGCGCGCCTCAGCGCGAAAAGCCGGGGTCTTTCTCGTCCGCAGTTGGGGCTCGGCATGCAACCGTTGCCGGGTCAAGATCCCGGATATTTGCCGCGCTGGAAGGCGCGCCAAATTCCGGGAAAACGGTGGTGGGGGGCGGGAGTGATTGCGCTGGGCTTGGTGGCCTCGGTGACGCCCGCGTCCGCCGATCTCCGCCTCTGCAACACGACCAAGGGGCGCATCGGCGTGGCCATCGGCTACAAGGATGCGTCCAACGAGGGCTGGGCCACCGAAGGGTGGTGGAACATTGCCGCGCAGACGTGCGAGACGGTCTACAAGGGCACGCTATCGGGCCGGTTCTACTACATCCATGCCATTGACTATGATCGTGGCGGCGAATGGGCCGGCCAATCGTTCATGTGCACCAGCGACAAGACGTTTACGATCAAAGGCGTGCAGGATTGCCCCAAACGGGGCTATACCAAGACAGGATTCTTCGAGGTCGATACCGGCGACGCCAAAGACTGGACCATCCGGCTGACCGACCCTGGCGACGGCGCGAAACCCAAATAGCGCGCCGCCTGCTCAATTTTTGCTGACCGCGTGACGCGGCAAGGGCACACGATGCGACGCAATCGACGCGTGAAGATTATTGCCACGCTAGGGCCGGCTTCGGGCACGCCCGAGATGATCGAAAAGCTGTTCGCGGCCGGCGTCGACGTGTTCCGCATCAACATGAGCCATTCGCGGCCGCCGCACGATGGGCCCAAGAAACTGCACGCCGCCATCCGCGCAGCGGAAGCAAAGTTCAAGCGGCCCATCGGCATTCTGTGTGACCTGCAGGGACCGAAGTTCCGCGTCGGCGATATCGGTGGCGGCAAGGTCGAGCTCGCCGAAGGCGCGATGTTCCGGTTCGATCAGACCGAGAGCGAGGGCTCGGACAAGCGCGCATTCCTGCCGCACCCGCAGATCTTCCAGGCCATCAAGGCTGGCCACAACCTGCTGCTTGACGACGGCAAGATCCGCATGCAGGTCACCGATGTGAAGAGCGGTATCATCAGCGCCAAAGTGATCGTTGCCGGCGCGCTGTCGAGCCGCAAAGGTGTGTCGATGCCGGATACCATCCTGCCGATTGATGCGCTGACCGAGAAAGACAAGGTCGATCTCGATTTCGCGCTACGGCTGGGTGTCGACTGGGTCGCGCTGAGCTTCGTGCAGCGTGGTGAAGACGTCCGCGACGCGCGCAAGATCATTGGCGACCGTGCGGCGATCATGTCCAAGATCGAGAAGCCGTCGGCCATCACGGATCTCGACGACGTGATCGCAGCGTCCGACGCGCTGATGGTGGCGCGCGGCGATCTGGGTGTCGAAATGCCGGTCGAGCGGGTGCCGATCCTGCAGAAAGAAATTACACGCAAATCACGTGCGGCGGGCAAGCCCGTTGTGGTCGCCACGCAGATGTTGGAAAGCATGATCACCTCGCCGGTGCCGACACGCGCGGAAGTCTCCGACGTGGCGACTGCCGTGTTCGACGGCGCAGACGCCATCATGCTGTCGGCGGAAAGCGCGGTCGGCCAATACCCGCTCGAAGCCATCGGCATGATGAACCGCATCGCCATCGAGGTGGAGAGCGATCCGACCTACGACAAGATGGTGCACGCCACCTCAACGCCGCCGCAAGCAACAGGTGCCGATGCCATCGCGGCTGCCACGCACGCGGTCGCTGATACGCTGAAACTCGCCGCCATTATCTGCTATACGGCGACGGGCTCGACGGCACTGCGCGTCGCACGCGAGCGGCCGAACCTGCCGGTAATCGGGCTGACGCCGGTGCTCGGCACGGCGCGGCGGCTCGCGGTGGTGTGGGGCGTGCACTGCGTGCTGACCGGCGACCCCGAGAACCAGGCCGACATGGTACGGCGCGCCTGCCGCGTGGCCTACGAGGAGGGCTTCTGCAAACCCGGCGAAGGCGTCGTCATCACGGCCGGTGTGCCCATCGGCTCGCCCGGCGCCACCAACATGATCCGCATCGCCTATCTCGACGACAAAGGCGCGCCCGTGGCCGAGGGGCGGTGAGCGGGCATGAGCGGCCACTCATCACCCATGATCGAGGAAGTCGGAACCTACGATGCCACTCCGCTCGCCAGCCGTTGGGCGGCCCTGTCAGATCGCCGCGGGCCATGCGCTACCGAACTGATGCTAGCGGTCGTCAAGGACGTGCATTGGCTGGAATGTTTGCAGTCCGCGTGGGCGCAAAGTGATCCACAGACAACAACGGCTCATTTCTTCTGGCCTGCCGTCTTTTCGTTTAACAAGGATGCTGTGTGTCTGGTGCTTCGCAACGGCGCAAACGATCACGCCGCGATGCAATTGCGAGAGAACCACCACGTTCAATGTGTCCGAGGACAACGCGGTCCGCTGGTTTACGTCTCGTTTCTTGAAATCGCGCCGTGGAACAGGGCGGACTTTGCCCGTCGTCAATTCCATGGCCTCGGATCGCTGCTGCTTCAACTCGCCAGCGCATGGTCGGTAGACCGGGGGCTTGGTGGCGCTGTCGGACTGCATGCACTGCATGACGCAATCCCATTTTACGAAAAATTGGGCTTTAGCGCTATAGATTGCCCCAATGAACATCACGAACTATACTTTGAGCTAGACGCAGCATCGGCGAGCCGTTTTCGCCAACGAGGCGGACTGCAATGAGCTACCCGAAACTGAAGATCACCATCCCCCCGGACTTCGCTGATCGATTTCCTGATGGCGATTACACTGTCGGCCGAGGCGCTGATCCGCGCGCAGCTGCCGAACGAGCCGCCGATGCAGGGCGAGCGGCTGCGGAAGGTGCAGCAAAGCAACCGAAGAGGCGTGCCAAACGCAAACCGATCACGCCGCGTGAAGCGGCGGAGTGATGGGATCGGAAGGCGTCGTCATCACTGCCGGTGTGCCCATCGGCTCGCCCGGCGCCACCAACATGATCCGCATCGCCTATCTCGATGACAAAGGCGCGCCGGTGGCGGAGGGGCGGTGAACGGGCCGGGACGATGAGGCGTATCCTCGCACATCCCTGCTCTTAATGGTTGCTCAATCATCTTGAGCGAACGTCATGGCTGATTCGCGGCTGCTGACGGATGCCCTCATGCGTGACGACCTTTCGCTGATGCCTTCGACGGATGTGACGCCGCGCACCGGTGCGACGATCATTCAGTTTCCGGCGCGCCGTGCCCCCTCGGTGCGCTCCAACAGCGCCACTGTGTTCGACGCTGTCACGGAAGGGCTTGAGCCCAAGAGCCGCCTGCACGCGCCGACGTTGCTTGCGGCTTCGGGTGCGCTAGCGGGATTTGCGGCGCAGCAGGCGCTGCTGCTTGAAGGCGGGCAATCGTGGGCGCAGCCGATGCGGGCCAAGCGGCTGGATCATCTGCTGCTGAGCGCCGAGCCAGCAGACGCTAGCCTGTGGTGGGCACTCAGTATTGCAGCCCACGAACTCGGCGCGCAGCATCTGCCGGAGCCGCACAAGCTGCTGGCCTCCACTCTCAAATGCGTGGGCACCTCGCAGTTCGGGCAGATAACATTGCCGCTCGAATACAAGTTGAACGAGCAGCCGCAGGCAGCACTCGGGCGCTTGTGGACGCGCGTGCGGACAGTGCTCGATGACGGCTGCGTGAAGCCGGCTGCGTGGCCGCGACTGATGGCGACGATGTGCGCCGAGCGCGTGGTGGCGGCGCGTCGCGAGGTGCCGCCCCATGTGGCGCTGCGCATTCTGATGCAATCCGCGCTGGCGATGGCGTTGGTCGAGCCGCGCGCCATTCCGGGCGCTGCCCTGAAGGCCGAGTAACCCACCCCCATGTCATACGGCACCGCGCTGACAACAGCACCGTTGGATGGGAAGCCTGCACCCGCTGCTGCGCGCTCGCCCGGTGCGATCACACGGCGGCCCTTGGTGCGCCACGGCCTGGACGCTGCGGCTGGCGTGCTGCATGTCGGCACTGAAAGCATCCGCCTGGCGGACGTTGCATCGTACAGCGCTGCGGGGCTCAGCGAAAAAGACCTGTCGACGGCGTTCGCGACGATTGCCCTGTTCAGTGCCATTTCAGCAGTGTTCATCTTTCTGGTCGTCGAGATCGGCTGGCGCGTGAAGTTTATGCTCGAAGGCATCTTGTTCGGGCTGATCGCGTTTTGTGCGGTGGCGGAGCTGTTCAGCGCGCGGCGCAATACGCTTTACACATTTAAGCTCACCAGCGGTGCCGGCGCGGTCTATACATTTGTGACGGCTGATCGCATCGAAGCGGAGACCGTGAAGGCGGCGCTGGATGCGGCCGGGTGCCGGATGGTCTGAGTGTTTGCGCTGGCGGCGCTGAACGGGTAGCTGGAGGGCTCATGATTTGCCCGCGAGGAGCCCCATGTCCGTCATCGTCCGTTTTGCGCCAAGTCCCACTGGCAAGCTGCACATCGGCAACGTCCGCACCGCGCTGATCAACTGGTTGTTTGTGCGCAAGCAGGGCGGGCAGTTCATCCTGCGGTTGGACGATACGGATCGTGAGCGGTCGACAGATGCCAACGCAGAAGCCATTCGCACCGATCTGACGTGGCTTGGGCTGAGCTGGGACAGCACGTTTCGCCAGTCGGACCGCACCCAGCGCTATGATGAGCGGAAGGCGGAGCTGATCACGAGTGGCCGCCTCTATCCCTGCTACGAAACCGAAGATGAACTTGATCGCAAGCGTAAGCGGCAGATGGCACGCGGCCTGCCACCGCTCTATGATCGGGCGGCGTTGAAGCTGACGGCGGCTGAGCGCGCCAAGTTCGAGGCGGATGGCATCAAGCCGCATTGGCGGTTCCGGCTGGCGAACACGGAAGCGCATGCGCCTGAGACGATTGTTCCCACTTTGGTGCGCTGGCCGGACCTCGTGCGCGGCGATCAGGCCATCGACGTGTCATCCATGTCGGACCCCGTGGTGGCGCGCGGCGATGGCACCTATCTCTACACCTTCACGTCCGTCGTCGATGACATCGACAGCACGATCACGCACATCATTCGCGGCGAAGACCATGTGACGAACGCGGGCGTGCAGGCACAACTGTTCGAGGCGCTGGGAGCGACTGTTCCGGCGATGGCGCACTTCTCACTGCTGATCGGGGCCAATGGTGAGGCGTTGTCGAAGCGGCTCGGCTCGCTGTCGGTTGAAAGCTTTCGCGCGCAGGGGCTGGAGGCTATGGCCGTCAATTCGCTGGCGGCGCTGATCGGCACATCGGACGCGGTGCAGCCGATTGCAGCGCTGGCTGAACTGGCGGCGACGTTCGATATCACGCATCTGTCGAGCTCGCCGTCGCGGTTCGATACGGCGGAGTTAGAGGCGCTGAACGCCAAGCTGCTGCATAAGTTGCCGTATGCGGATGTCGCCACGCGGCTGGCGGCGCTGGGTGCCGATGGCGGTGAGACTGAGTGGCTGGCGGTGCGCGGCAATCTGGCGACGCTGGCGGATGCCAAGGTTTGGCACGGCGTCATTGATGGGCCGTCGGCGCCGGTGATTGAGGACGCCGCGCTCTGCGTCACAGCCCGTGATCTGCTGCCGCCAGAACCGTGGGACGAGACGACGTGGGGCACCTGGACCAACGCTGTGAAGACTGCGACCGGCGCGAAAGGCCGCGCGCTGTTCCATCCACTCCGGCTCGCGTTGACCGGTCGTGAGACAGGGCCAGAGCTGAAGGCTCTCTTGCCGCTCATCGGCCGGGCAAGAGCGGTGGAAAGGCTGGGTGGGGTGGTGGATTAGGTCTCGGTTTAGGGCGATCACGCATCGCGCGCACTTGCCGGTTACATGCTGAAAAACAAATTCTTAAACGTCCTGCCTCGGGGTAAGCGATAAACGTCGAAGTCAGCATCGATGGAGGCAATGGTCGCCAAGTTCCGACGCTCGCACAGGGCGACAAGAGATGCGTCCGCGAGATCGGCAGGCAGATCGCTGTATTTTCGCATGACGTGTGCGATCCGTGGCAGATCATCACGCAAGCTGTCGTCAATTTGGACTGCGGCAGTGAGCCATTCCATGAAGCGGAACAAATTGGGCTGAATATCCGACAACATTGCCGCCACCTCCCCGACAACGAGAGAGTTCGTGATCAGGCGGGCGTCCTTGGCGCGGTGGAGAAAATTGACCGCCTGGGCGTGGTGCCGGTCGTCCCGATCAAACAGAGCGATCATGGGGCCAGCGTCAACGACGATGCTTTGCACCAAGGCGCTCCCTGATCCGCGCTTTGTAAGTGGTGGACCTGTCTGTCTCGCCGCTACCGGAACAGTCTTTGGAAAGGCGGCTCCAGGCGTCGTACGGCGTTTCGGTGTCAGGAGCGGCAGCCAAATGCGCGACAACCGCCGTTCGCACAAATTCAGACAGCGACTGCCCACTGAGCTCAAGGCGGCGCTTGAGGCGCCCATCCGTTTCGTCGTCAAGGCGTATGGTAATGGTCGGCATCACATGACCTCCACATGATGTCGTACAATGCACGACAATTACCATATCGTCAATCGCAGCAATTGCCGTCGCCTTTTGCGCCACCGGTTACGCTTGCCGTGTTCTTATCGGGTGGTAGATCCATGGCCGGGTTGGCTGCGAAGAAGCCGTTCGGCTTCAGCATGAAGCCGGCGTATTCGCACGACATGACGGGCATGTCTTCGGGCTTGCAGACATGCGTGTGCGCGAACGTGTGCCACAGCACGATGTCCTCGTTTTCAATTTTGCGGTTACCGGCGATGAATTTCGGCAGGCCATCACCGCCGGCGTGCTGATTGGGGAAGTTGCCCGAGGCATAGCGCTCGGCGGGATCGTATTGCGTCACCCACACATGCTTGGTGGCGAATTGCGCGCGGCCACGGACCATCGACCCTTCCTGCGCCAGCATCAGCGGCGAAGGCTGCACGACCAGCTTGTAGCCAGGATTGCCGCCGACGCTGTTCTTCTTGTTGGGGTTGGTCACCTTCCAATAGCGGCCGGTGCGGCCATCAGCTTCACGGGCGGCGTCGCGCTCGCGGGTCAGCACGCGCGACGTGGTGTCGAACACGTTGCCATAGGGGTTATCGTCGCCCCACGGACGCGGCACATGATCGTGCTCGGAGATGGAGTTCTTTTCGCCATCCACCATCATGTGCAGGCGGACATTGAAGATGTGCTGGTGGGTGGGGCCGGCGAGCCCTTCACCGACCATGCCGCCCCACGGGTAGGGTTTGCCGGGCGCGACAGCGGACGTCTGGATGATGCCGGTCAGCTTGGCTTCCAGCTGGATGGTGCCGTCCTGGGCGAAGTACCAATAGAAGCCGTAGTCGTAGTTGCCGACAGTGGCGAAGAACGAAATCACCAGGCGCCGGGAGCGGCGCGCTTCGTACGTGTCGGTGCGGAACTCGTAGTGCTTCCACAGAATGCCGTAGTCTTCTTCGTGCAGGCAGATGACGTTCTTCATCATGGCGGGCACGCCGTTGTCGTCGGCCACGGCCACGTCGAAATAGTGGATGTGGCCGAGGCAATCGCAGCCAAGCTCCAGCGTGTTGGCGAGTTTGCCGAGACCGTACTCGCCAGCATCGAAGGCGTTTTTCCAGAAGTTGTTGGTGGTCGGGTCGGAGTAGGGCACGACCATTTCGGTCAAGCTCGCGCGATAGACGATGGGACGCTCTTTGCCGCCATTTTTCTGCGAGATCTGGCTGAGCACCAAACCTTCGCG
>JANNEU010000061.1:0-37659 GCA_031379035.1 Hyphomicrobiaceae bacterium
GTTCTGACGAACTTCCGCAATTATGTGGCGTCCGCATTCGCTTTTGGCCCAGCCCCCGTGGTGCTTGTCGGCCAGAACGGGGCCGGCAAAACCAATCTGATGGAAGCGGTCTCATTGCTGTCCGCCGGCCAAGGTCTCCGCCGGGCGGCCTATTCTGAGTTGAGCCGCGCCGCCGGTGATGGCAGCTGGTCGGTCGCCGCAACGCTGTATACCGCAACGGGCCCGCTCGACATCGGTACCGGCCTGCTGCCGAACAACCGCGATGGTACCCGCACGGGCCGCATCGTGCGCGTTGACGGAGAGACACAAGGCGGCGCGGGCATACTGGCCGATCTAGTCGAAATGGTCTGGCTGACGCCTGCCATGGATGGTCTATTCACGGGGCCCGCCTCTGAGCGCCGGCGCTTTCTTGATCGCCTGATCCTCTGTTTCGATCCGGGCTACCGTACCCGCCTCGGTCATTTCGAGCGCGCCATGCAAAGCCGCAACCGGCTGCTGGCTGATGGCGTGTCTGACCGCTCACGGCTTGAAGGATTTGAGCGTGTCATGGTCGAAACCGGCGTCGCCATTGCCGCCGCCCGCCTGGAGGCCGTCGGGCAATTGTCCGCAACCATCGCGCAACGACGGTCGCGCACCCCCGATAGCCCCTTTCCTTGGGCCACGATGGCGCTTGAGGGAACGCTGGAAGCAGAGCTTGCCCATCGCGCCGCCGTCGATGTTGAAGAGATCTACGCGAGCCAACTCGCCGCCACCCGCGAGCGCGACCGCGCCGCTGGCCGCACCTTGGCTGGCCCCCATCGCTCAGATCTGGCCGTCGGCCATGGCCCCAAATCCATGCCCTCGCGGTTGTGCTCGACGGGTGAGCAGAAAGCCTTGCTGGTCGGCTTGGTTCTGGCCCACGCCGAACTCGCCAGCCAGCGCCGCGACGGCATGACGCCGATCCTGTTGCTCGATGAAATAGCGGCCCACCTCGATCCCGCCCGGCGCGCGGCTCTCTACGACGAAATCCTCCGCCTCCGCCTGCAAGCCTGGATGACGGGCACCGACCTTGATCCGTTCCTGCCACTGCAGGGGCATGCGCAGTTTTTCATGGTCCAGGACGGTCGTTTGACGCGACTCGATTGAGGGTTCCGCGAATGACCCGGCCGCGTCGTTATTGATCTTCGGCAGGCACTGCACAAGCGCCTGTAAATCAACGTAAAAATGTGCGCCAAATTGTCTTGAAAAACCCACGTTCTTCCGTGCTTTTTGCGCGCGTTTAGTGTACCCTTTTTCAGGTACATTCTGGGTCCCGCTTCCGGGTCTCATTTCCGCGCCGACTGCGACGCTCGAGAGCGCCAAAACGGTCACACGCGGTGCCTGCGAAAGGACTTCATACGCATGAGTGCCCAACCTAACGACGCCGCAGCGACACCCGCTCCCAAGCCTCAGCTCACCGCCGCCGACTACGGTGAAGACAGCATC
Source organism: Hyphomicrobiaceae bacterium (assembly GCA_031379035.1). GTDB lineage: Bacteria > Pseudomonadota > Alphaproteobacteria > Rhizobiales > Hyphomicrobiaceae > JABFRJ01. The sequence continues at coordinate 1,465 of JANNEU010000061.1, forward strand.
AAAATGCTGAAGGGCCTCGATGCGGTGCGCAAGCGGCCGGGCATGTACATCGGCGACACGGATGATGGCTCGGGCCTCCACCACATGGTTTACGAGGTGGTCGATAACGCCATCGACGAGATCTTGGCCGGATATGGCACCGAGTGCCACGTCACCTTGAATGCCGATGGCTCCGTCACGGTGCGCGACAATGGTCGTGGGATCCCGACTGGTATCAAGCGCGATGATGACCACGAGCCTAAGCGATCCGCCGCCGAAATCGTTTTCACGGAGCTGCATGCTGGCGGCAAGTTCGACCAGAACTCCTATAAGGTTTCCGGCGGCTTGCACGGCGTTGGCGTGTCCGTCTGCAACGCGCTGTCCACCTGGCTCAAGTGCCGCATCTGGCGCGACGGGAAAATCCACGAGATCGAGTTTGGCAATGGCGTCCCCAAGGCTCCGCTTAAGCTTGTCGGCGAAGCGCCCAAGGATCAGCGCGGCACCGAAGTCTCTTTCCTGCCAAGCCCGGACACTTTCCACAACGTGCTCGAATTCAACGCCGGCACGCTCGAACGGCGCCTGCGCGAACTCGCCTTCCTCAACTCCGGCGCAAAAATCGTTTTAACTGACGCGCGGCATGCGGACGTCAAAGTCATTGATATGTTCTACGACGGCGGGGTCTCTGCGTTCGTCGAATACGTCGACAAAACGCGCCGCAACCTGATCGACAAACCGATCATGGTACGGGGCGAGAAAGACGGCATCACCGTCGAAGTCGCGCTGTGGTGGAATGACAGCTGGGAAGAGCACATGCTGGTGTTCACCAACAACATCCCGCAACGCGACGGCGGCACCCATCTTGCGGGCTTCCGCGCTGCTCTGACGCGCCTCGTGGTCAAGTACGCGGAAGAAAGCGGGATCACCAAGAAGGAAAAGGTTGCGCTGAACGGTGACGACAGCCGCGAGGGCCTGACTTGCGTCCTCTCCGTCAAGGTGCCCGATCCGAAGTTCTCCAGCCAGACCAAGGACAAACTCGTCTCATCCGAAGTCAAACCGGTCGTCGAAAGCATCGTCGGCGAGACGCTCAGCGCCTGGTTCGAGGAGCACCCGAAAGAAAGCAAGATCGTCATCAACAAGATCGTTGAGGCTGCCATCGCGCGTGAGGCGGCGCGCAAGGCGCGTGACATCTCGCGCAAAGGTGCGCTCAATCTCAATTCGCTGCCAGGCAAATTGGCCGAGTGCCAGAGCCGGGATGCGGCGGCGACAGAAATGTTCATCGTCGAAGGGGACAGCGCCGGCGGCTCCGCCAAGCAGGCGCGCAACCGCGAGTTCCAGGCTGTTCTCCCCATCCGTGGCAAGATCCTTAACGTCGAACGCGCGCGTATGGACAAGATGCTGTCCAGCCAGGAAATCGGTACGCTCATCACCGCGCTCGGCACCGGCATCGGACGTGCAGAAGAAGGTCAGGCCGGCGGCTTCGACATCGCCAAGCTGCGCTACCACAAGATCATCATCATGACGGACGCCGACGTCGACGGCGCGCATATCCGCACGTTGCTGCTGACGTTCTTCTACCGTCAGATGCCCGAGTTGATCACCAAAGGGCATCTCTACATCGCCCAGCCGCCCCTCTACAAAGTCACCAAGGGCAAATCGCAAGCCTACCTGAAAGACCAGCGCGCTTTCGACGAATACATGATCGACAGCGGCCTCGAAGACGCGTCTCTGACGCTCGGCAACGGTGAGGTTCGGTCCTCAAAAGACCTCCGCGACATCATCGAACAAGCCCGCTCCTCGGTTGCTATCATCGATGGTCTTCATTCGCGCTACGCCCGCTTTGTCGTGGAGCAAGCCGCTATCGGCGGCGCTTTCGATCCGGCCCTCACAGCAAGCCCCGATGCCGCCAATCGTGTCGCGGCTGACGTCGTGACGCACCTTGACGGCATCGCAGATGAAACCGAGCGCGGCTGGCAAGGTGCCTTTGTCGACGACGGCTTCGTCTTCAAGCGCAGCATCCGCGGCGTCGCCGAAGTCCGCATCATCGACCGCGCCTTGCTGGCCAGCTCGGAAGCCCGCCGTCTCAACGAGCGGCGCACGCATCTCAAGGAAATCTACGGCGCACCCAGCCTTCTCCGCCGCAAGGACGTCGAAAAGCAGATCACCGGGCCACGCGCGCTGATCGACCAGGTCTTCGACTTCGGCCGCAAAGGGCTCACCTTGCAACGCTACAAAGGTCTCGGCGAGATGAACCCAGAACAGCTCTGGGAAACCACCCTCGACAAGGAAGTTCGCACGCTGCTGCAAGTTAAAGTCGGCGAAGACGCCGAGGCCGACGAGATCTTCTCCAAGCTCATGGGCGACATGGTTGAACCGCGCCGCGAGTTCATCCAGGAAAATGCGCTGAACGCGAGCGTGGATGCGTGATGGGGAGGGGACAGGCACCTGAACGGCGTGGCAATGTTGTCTTACGGAGCCGCACTACGCCCGGCGCCGTTCAGGTGCCTGTCCCCGAATCTCACTCTTTCGGGCTCCCATGACCCTCCCCCTCGAAGGCCTGCTCGTTGTCGCGCTCGAACAAGCGGTTGCCGCGCCGCTCTGCTCGCGGAAGCTGGCCGATGCCGGCGCGCGTGTGATCAAGCTCGAACGGCCAGAAGGCGACTTCGCGCGTGACTACGACACACTGGTCAACGGCGAGAGTTCGTACTTCGTCTGGCTCAACCGCGGAAAAGAGTCTGTTGTCGTCGATCTCACGAAGCCGGATGACCGCGCGCTGTTCGAGGCCCTGATCACCAAGGCCGACATCTTTTTGCAAAACCTGAAGCCCGGCGTCATGGCCAAGCTCGGCTATCCGATCCCCGATCTCCGCAAGAAGTTCCCGCGCCTCATCTGTTGCTCGATATCCGGCTACAGCGAGGGCGGTCCGTTCGCCAAACGCAAAGCCTACGATCTGCTGGTGCAGGCCGAGTCGGGGCTTTCGTCCATCACCGGCGGCCCCGAGGCACCCGCCCGCGTCGGCGTTTCCGTCGTCGATATCGCGACCGGTATGAACGCCTACGAAGGCATACTTGAAGCCCTGCTGCGGCGCGCCAAAACTGGCGAAGGCGGTGAAGTGCAAGTCTCGCTGTTCGGCTCCATGGCGGAATGGATGAGCGTGCCCCTGCTGCAAGCGGGCGGTGGCAAGCCGCCCTCGCGTATCGGCTTGTCTCATCCAACGGTCGCACCCTATGGCGTGTTCGCCACCCGTGACGGCACGCCCGTGCTTATTTCCATTCAAAATGATCGCGAATGGGCCACCTTCGCCAAGGCCATTCTCGGCCGTGCCGATCTCGTTACCGATCCGAAAATGGCCACCAATGTCGCTCGCGTCGTCAACCGCGCCGAGATGGACGCACTTATCGCCAAGAATTTCTCAACGCGCGATATCGACAGCCTCGCAACAGCCTTCGATGCCGCCGAAATCGCCTACGGCCGCGTCAACGACGTGCACGGCCTCGTAGCCCACCCGCATCTCCAGCTGTCTGCCGTCGCAACACCCTCCGGGCCAGCCAGTGTGCCGGTTCCGGCAGCCCAGCATGCCGGCGTCGATCAGACTTACGGCCCCGTCCCTGCCAAAGGCGCACACACCGCAACCGTTCGCCGCGAGTTCGGTTCGCCGTGATCCCCAACACTTGCAATGCCGCAGCGCCGATCTAAGCTCCCATGCTGAATTTGCACTCGCAATCCTCGGGAGAAACGCCATGACCACCGTCAAACTGCTGTCGGACGCCGAAGCCGCACCGGCTGCACGCGCCGTCTTCGATGATATCCGCGCCACGCGTAAAACCGATTTCGTCAACAACGCCTGGCGGGCACAAGCCAACGATCCCGTGGCACTCAAACGCACGTGGGACAAAGCCAAAGCAGTCATGGCGCCGGGCGCACTCGACGCGCTGACCAAAGAGTTCATCTATCTAACCGTCTCGATCATGAACAATTGCGAGTATTGCATCCACTCGCATACCCATTTCGCGCGCGCCAAAGGCATGACCGACGCACAATACAACGAGCTGCTGCAAGTCATCGGCCTTGCCACTGAAGGCAATCGCATGATGACGGCCATGCAGGTTCCCGTCGATGAGCAGTTCAAGGTCACGTAGTCGCAGGCACCAATCCAACAACGTCCATGTTACGCCCAGCAGGTGAAAGCTCTTCATGACCGGCGCCATTCTCGCCATCGACCAAGGCACCACCTCCAGCCGCGCTATCGTGTTCGGTGCCGACTTGACCGTGCTTGGCGTTGGTCAGCAGGAATTCCCGCAGCACTTCCCGGCTTCCGGCCACGTCGAACACGATCCCGACGATATCTGGACCACGACGCTGGCCACCGCGCGCACCGCCATCGATCGCGCCAAGCTCCTGCCGCAGAACATCGCTGCACTCGGCATCACCAACCAGCGCGAGACGTGTCTGCTGTGGGACCGCCGCACCGGCAAACCTCTCCACCGCGCGCTCGTCTGGCAGGACCGCCGCACGCACGACACCTGCCAGCGCCTCAAAGCCGAAGGCCACGAACCGCTGATCACCGCCAAAACCGGCTTGCTGCTCGACCCTTATTTCTCCGCCACCAAGCTCGCCTGGTTGCTCGACCACGTGCCCGGTGCGCGTGCGCTGGCCGTAGCCGGACACGTCGCTGCCGGCACCATCGACACATTCCTTCTGTGGTGCCTGACCGGAGGCCGTGTTCACGCCACCGACGCGACCAACGCCTCGCGCACAATGCTGTATGATATCCATCGCGGTAATTGGGATGATGACCTGCTGCGGCTCTTCAATGTGCCACGCAACATCCTTCCGGCGATCCACGACAGCGCCGCCGACTTTGGCACCACCGATGCTGCCCTCCTCGGCGCTGCCATCCCCATTCGCGGCGTCGCGGGCGATCAGCAGGCTGCCCTCGTCGGCCAAGCCTGCTTCGCGCCGGGCATGATGAAATCCACCTATGGCACCGGCTGCTTCGCGCTGTTGAACACTGGCACAACGCCTGTCGCCTCGACCAATCGGCTGCTGACAACCGTTGCCTATCAACTCGGCGGGCAGCGAACCTACGCGCTCGAAGGCGCAATTTTCATTGCGGGTGCCGCCGTGCAGTGGCTGCGCGATGGCCTCAAGATTATCGACAGTGCCTCACAGTCTTCTGCACTCGCCGCCTCGGCTGATCCCCAGCAAGACGTGGTGTTGGTCCCCGCCTTCGTCGGTCTCGGCGCGCCCTATTGGCAACCGGATGCGCGTGGCGCCATCTTCGGCCTTTCGCGCAATTCGGGCCCTGCTGAGTTCGCACGCGCAGCGCTTGAAAGCGTTGCGTTCCAAACTCACGACTTGTTGACGGCCATGCAGCGCGATTGGCCGGCGCAAGCCCAAACCGTGTTGCGCGTCGACGGTGGCATGGTGGCGAGTGATTGGACCATGCAAGCTCTCGCCGACATCATTAACGCTCCCGTCGACCGGCCGAAGGTTTTAGAAACGACAGCGCTCGGCGCAGCTTGGCTGGCGGGACACCAGGCGGGTGTATGGCCCGATCAAACCGGCTTCTCAAAACTTTGGCACCGCGACCGTCAATTCACACCACAAATGGCGTCAGCGACGCGCACGAGAAAGCTCGCCTATTGGCAGCGTGCCGTTACCGCCACCGTCACACATGCCCAATCTTAAGTATCAAAAACGAAAAAGGGCGTCACTTCCGTGACGCCCTAGTTTTCAATCTGTCTGTCGTCATACTCCCGGGTGGGTGCGGCCGGTCGAGGCCTTGGAAGTCCGGGGTGCGAGGATGCAGACGGCATTCATACTGCGTGGGAGATGCGATGCTGTTTATAGGCGATAGCGGATCTGATCCGACCAGAAGCGCTCAAGCCGCACTAGCGACTTGTTGAGCATTTTAAATTCTTCGAAGCTCACCTGGCCCACTTGTTCCACTGTGCCCAGCTGGCGCTGATAGAGATCCTGCACGACTTCGCAAGCGTCCTTGCCTTTTTCAGTCAGGCTGACGCGCACAGAACGGCGGTCCGTATCGCTGCGCTTGTAATGAATGTAGCCCATGTCGACGAGCTTTTTCAGATTGTATGACACGTTGGAGCCGAGATAGTAGCCGCGCGTCTTCAATTCGCCGGCCGTCAACTCGCTGGAGCCGATGTTGTAAAGTAGCAGCGCTTGCACGCTGTTGAGTTCAGAGCCACCGAGACGATCAAATTCATCCTTGATGACATCGAGCAGCAATCGGTGGAGGCGCTCAATCAGGCGCAGAGCCTGGAGATATTCGCCTTCGACGACCGGATCTTTGCTGGGCTGCTTGGGCGCGCTTACGCGCAATGCATTCAACGCAACGCTCATAGTGATACTTCCCTGTCGTTTTCGTGTTCGTTTAACGCCTGCCGGTGTTCCGGCTTGAGAAGGAAGTTACTGGAAAACTTCTAAGCCCCCCTTAAGTACATTGGTAAATAGACAATGACTTGATAACCGAAGCGATGCGGTTTCTCGGTAGATATTGTATCAAAATCGTCCAATAGCGATATCGGCCCGGCTGGGTAAGACAATATCGGTGTTTTGATCGATGAGAAAAAGTTGATCCAACGGCAGATCATAAGACGCGGTTGATGCATGCAGTCTCGTCGCTACACGGCACGAGAGGATCAAGCTGTCCCGCAAATCGAGGGTGGCAGCGTCCGTCACCAGTCGGTGGATGATTGCGAGTGTTTGCGGGCTCTGCCGGTCGAGCGCATCCGCAGTGCAGCGCGCCCACTCGGCGTCGGCCCCGCTTTCGGCTGCGAGAGCGGCGCGGATGGCGGGCAGCGAGGGCTTGGAGAAGCATCGCGCAATGGCGCGCCGATGCGGGGCCAGCTCGGGCGCTTCGGTCTCCGACTCATAGTGATCAAGCAATGGATCCACAGGTTGGCTGTCGGCCAGTGCCGCGATGATATTGGTGAAGGCATCTTGTGGTATCGCGTGCGTCAGTAAGCCGATTACAAGGGCGTCTGCCGCACCAATGACTACCCCGGTCATGGCGAGATACGTGCCTGCGCTGTCTGGCAATTGGGCTAGCATATGGGCAACGCCTGCAAGCGGCAGTCCGGTGATTGGCACGAGCGGAGGTACGGCAAAGCGAAAGCCGCGCGCTCCGACACGATGGGTGGCAACGGCCATCATACTGGCCGTAGCACCTGTGACTGGCCCAGACAGTAAGGCCACTGTTGGCTTTGGGAAACAGTCGACGCGCCACACAAGCGCCGCGTGAGCGGCAATCACCTCTGCGTCGGCTCGTCGCACGTCTGCCGACGCCGCGCCGGACAACAGGGCAACAGCATAGAGGTCCGGCGACTTTGCCCATTGCTTGAATTGGCCCAGCAGCGAGCGGATCTCGGTGCCAACAAGACCGCCTAAGTCGGCTGCTCCCGCCAAATCGACGACAGTCACGGCACCTCTGGAACTGACCGCACAGCGGCCATCATTTACCCCAATTGCTGCCACTAAACTGTCGCTCTCCTCCACAGGTTATCCTTATCGACATCCGTTTGGCCGCCCCCCCGCGACGAGGCATCGACAACAGGGTATACAGATTAGGTTCCAGGACCAGAAGTGATTCGCTTGGCGTGTCAGGGTTCGGGTGTCTGCCGCCGCCGCAGTGTAACGGGCGCCCCACATCGTGACGAGCACCTTTTGCGTGACGAACACGCAGACAGAGTGCGGTTGATGTGGGTTTGTGTTGTGCTGCTCAGTCGCGTTGTTACGCGGTTGGGCTTGTTGGGTATGGATGTCCAGTCGAGTTCGCGTCGGGGGCGTCGCCGGTTCAGGGTGTCGGCTATGGTTCAAATGTTATCAAGTGTGTCGCGGTCCAAATTAAGTTGGATGGCGAGTGCATTGGCGGGCGTGTGCAGCGGCGTAATCCCGCTGGATTTGGCGCGTGCGCAGACGGCTGCTGTGCCGGCTAACCAGCCAGCCGAACATGCGCCGACCGAGCCGGCGGCGGTGCCGGTATCCAAAAATATCTGGACGGCTGCCGACATTCAGGTCGAGCAAGCCCGCTGTCATCAATTGTTGAAGGGGCTTGATGTCGTCGCCAGGCCAGTAGCACCGATGCGTGAGCAGGAGTGCGGTGCTGCGGCACCGATGGAACTGATTAGTGTCGGCAAAAACCCTCAAGTGACTTTCTTTCCGCCGGTGACAGTGACGTGTGACCTGGCTGCCGCGCTCCATCGGTGGATCACAAAGGATGTGCAGACGCTGGCGCGCCAGCATCTCGGAGCGCACCTCGTTCGTGTTGATACGATGAGTTCCTATTCCTGCCGCACCGCCTACGGCCGGAAGAATGCACGGTTGAGCGAGCATGGCCGCGCCAACGCGCTCGACATTCGTTCATTCACCGCTGCCAACGGCAACACCAGTGATGTTTTGGTTGACTGGGGTCCCACCGGGTCAGAAATCTCCGCTCAGGTGGCCGCCGCCAAGAAACTAGACGCTCAGCGGACCCTTGCGACGGCTAAGCAGACGACGCCGGGCCGCCCCCAGGCCGAGCAAGGCGTTATTGCCGCAGCGCCGAACAGCGGCATTGCGACCGGCAGTATTCCCCAAGTCGCGACCGGGCTTGCCGACCTGACGCGACCGACAATTTCTCTGGGTGGACGTGGCTCCGGAACAGTTGGCATTCCGTTACCGTCCTCCTCTGGTGCGGGCCTAGGCATCTCGACGGGCATTGGAGCCCCGTCACGGCTTGGCGGACCAAAAGAAGGTGGCGAGGCGACCATCGTTGCCGGGCGAACTGATTTCTTGCGCGGTGCCCACGGAACGGCCTGCCGTATCTTCGGGACCGTTCTCGGCCCGGAAGCCAACGCGGCACATCGCAACCATTTCCATGTCGACATGGCCGAGCGGAAACTCAGGTCGATTTGCGAATAGGGCTGCGGCTGGCGGCTGTGCGCCACCGCCCCACTCCAGCCTCACTCCTGCCATCGTTTCTCTGCGAGTTTTCCCCTGCGGAGCCATAAACCTGCGACGGTTATGGGGTAGCCTTGCCGACGCGAGCCTGTAGGGTCGGCGTCGGTCTGCTGCTGCGAGAACGGCAGGCGCGTCGGTGCAGTGGGTGCCGCAGGCGGGGAGACGGGCAGAGATGGCGAAGGTCAAACAATCCGAGGTGGCAGCACCCACCCTGCATCGCACATTGTCGAAGCCTGGTCGCTTCATTCTCAACATGCTCGTATTTCTGACAATCGTTGCGATGGTCGGCGTGCTTATCGGCTCGACAATTGCGGCAGCGGTGTTGACTAACGTGGTTCTCAATGGGCTGATAATCGGCGTCTTTATTTTTGGAATTCTGTATTGCTTCCTGCAGGTTCTCAGGCTTTATCCGGAAATCCGCTGGATCAATGATTTTCGCATCGCTGACCCTGGGCTATCCCACGGGCCACAACCGAAACTCCTGCTGCCGATGGCCAACATGCTGCGCGACCGGCGCGGCACACTCTCACTCTCGACGACGGCGATGCGGTCGTTGATGGATAGTATCGGCGCGCGCCTTGATGAAGCGCGAGATACGGGGCGCTATCTGGTCGGACTTCTCGTGTTCCTCGGACTCCTTGGCACTTTCTGGGGATTGCTCGACACCATCAGCCAGGTCGGCAACACGATCAGCAACCTCAATACCAAGGCTGGCGATGCCGTTGTGGTGTTTGATGAGCTGAAAGCCGGACTTGCTGCACCGCTCAAGGGCATGGGTACGGCCTTTTCGGCGTCACTTCTCGGGCTGTCTGGCTCCTTGATTCTCGGGTTTCTTGAATTGCAGGCAAGTCACGCGAGTGCGCGCTTCTACAATGAACTCGAAGAATGGTTGTCCGGGATCACCGACCTTAGCCCGGTCGGGGCGGGATCCGATGCAGCCAGCCGCCAACTGACGGCGGCCCTTTACGAGATGCAGCAATCGGTTGCCGAATTGTCGCAACGGCTCAGTGTGCCCGGCAATGCCTTGAGCACAGCGGCCGGTGGGGGCGCAGGCGACGAGTCTGTTCGGCAGCTGGCGACAGGCGTCGATCAATTGCTGCTCCAGATGCGGGCCGAGCAGCAGGTGGTGCGGCAGTGGGTTGACGAGCAGTCCGCGCAACAGTCTGAAGTCGCGTCTGTATTGAAAGATCTCGCGCAGACCATCCAACGCGGCACACGCTAATGCACTTGGCCCCGGGAGACTAAGACCTCATGGCACTCGGACGCGGCAGGCGGCGCGAAAGCTACGGTGAGTTTTGGCCGGCTTATGTCGACGTGCTATCGACGTTGCTGATGGTGCTGATGCTCTTGTTGTCGATCTTCATGCTCGCCCAGTATTACGTCAGTCAGGAAGCAAGCGGCAAGGATACCGCTCTGCGCCGGCTTACCCGGCAGATCTCCGAGCTGACATCTCTGCTGTCACTTGAGAAAAGCAAAGGCAAGTCGTCGACGGACGAACTCGCGGCGCTGCAAGCCTCGCTCGCTAGCTTGAAAGTCGAAAATACACGGCTTGGTGGATTGATCGGAGCGGATGACGAGAAGTCAAAAGCCGCTAACATCCGTGCTGCCACGGCGAGCAAAGACCTCGATGCCGAGAAGGTCATATCGACGGAAGCCCTGGCCAAGGTTGACGCGCTCAATCAGCAGCTGGTCGCTTTGCGGCGTCAGATGGCAGCAATTCAGGAAGCGTTGGCGGCGGCGGAAGCCAAGGACAAAGATAGCCAGACCCGTATCTCAGACCTCGGCGCTCGCCTCAATGTCGTGCTCGCCAAGCAGGTGCAAGAGTTGCAGCGCTATCGGTCGGATTTCTTCGGACGCTTGCGTGACTTGCTGCGTGATCGCAAAGACATCCGTGTCGTCGGTGACCGCTTCATCTTCCAGTCCGAAGTGCTTTTCCCGTCCGGACAAGCGTTAATGACCGTCGAAGGCTTAGCGGCCATCGATCAACTCGCTTCGGCAATCGTCGAACTTGAACGGCAGATCCCGAAGGAAATTGATTGGTCTCTCCAGGTCGACGGACATACCGACGCGCGCCCCATCAACAGCCCCCAGTTCCCATCGAATTGGGAGTTGTCGAGCGCGCGTGCGACTTCAGTGGTTAAGTATCTGATCAGCAGGGGCGTCTCGGCGCGGCGTTTGGTTGCTGCCGGATATGGCGAATTCCAGCCGCTCGAAGAGGGTGCCACCGAGGAAGTATTGCGGCGCAACCGGCGCATTGAACTCAAGCTCACCAATCGCTAGCGCAGATTTCGCAGCGCAGCAACGCAGCTGCACACCAACTTATTGACAGGCTAAGAAAATCTGGAGGACACGCTATCTGATTTGCAGATTGCATGCTACTTTAGGCGTAATAAAAAAGGCTTCTGGGGTGTCTGTCGTTTTGTGCCACCAACATGGGCGTCACAAGCAACAGGTATGCGGTGCGAGTGAATGGGGTGCCAAAAGCTGCGAGCCCGCGAGAATGGGCCGCAGAATTCAGGCCACTCCATTGTGTGATTGTCCGCGAGGAGCCCCCAATGCTACTGAGTAAACGCTGCCCCCACACGAACGTCCTGAACTTTTTTGACGAAGCCGAGCCGCATTTGGCCATTGGTTCAATTACAAAGTGCGGCACATCGGCCGCTCCGGACGGATACACGTGGCGATTTTACGTCTCAGAAGTGGCGCTGAGCGGACATACGGCCGATGCGCCGTCGGCAGAGCGGCACCTGCGTGCCTCACAGTTGAGCGCTCGGAACACCTGCATCGCAGCACAGCACTAAGGCACTTAGATTTGGGTATCAGCGTCTATGGCGATAGCCAACTTGATGGTGGCTTGCCAGCCGTAGCGCCACTTTGCTTGTGGGTGCACAGTGCATAAGCATGCAAGTCGTCATGTGATCGGTGGCAGGTGGCGCTGACATGAGCGAGTTGCAGACGGCCACGGCCATTGTCGTCGGTAGCATAAATCGCGACATCGTCGCTTTTGCGCCAAGACTCCCGCGGCCCGGTGAAACCGTGCTTGGCACCCGGGGCGCTTTGTACCCGGGCGGCAAGGGTGCCAATCAAGCTGTTGCAATCGCGCGGCTGGGTAGCGCGTGCCGGATGATCGGGCATGTGGGTAACGACACGTTTGGCACCGACATGACAGCGTTCCTGGCTGCTGAAGGAGTCGATACCTCCAACATCCTGCAAGTGCCTGGTGTGGCAACGGGCTTTGCCCTCATCACGGTCGACAACCTGTCCGAGAACTGCATCACCGTCGTGCCAGGCGCGAACAACGTTTGGCCTGAAGGGCTGCCGACGGTGCGGATGGCTGCGAACGACATTCTGGTGGCGCAGCTGGAGGTGCCAATGGACGTGGTGGTCCAAGGCTTTGAGCGTGCACGCGCGGCAGATGCACGGACTGTTCTGAACCCCGCGCCATTCCACCAGCTGCCCGATGCGTTGTTAGCGCTCACGGACGTCGTGGTGTTGAATGAAATAGAAATCGCGGGGCTTGCAGGACTAAGTCACACGCTCAATCCCAACGATGAAACGGCTCTCGCCAAACACGCCATCGCTATTCTCGCCAAGGGGCCAAGCGTCGTGGTCGTTACGCTTGGTGGTGCCGGCGTTTCAGTTCACGCGCGAGATGCCGCGCCAGTGAGATTGGCCGGACACAAAGTGGCTGCGCGCGACACGACGGGTGCCGGCGACTGTTTCGTGGGCGCGTTCGTCCATTGCCTTCTGGCTTGCAAAGACCCAGTTGCGGCTGCGCGGTTCGCCAATGCGGCGGCGGCACTCAGCGTGACGCGCGAAGGTGCGGCAGCGTCGTTTCCAACGAAGCGAGATGTCGAAGTGATGCTGGCGTGAGGCTGCAGGTGTTCCACACGCGCTCCATTAAGCGATAAGGGCAATGCGAGCGAAGGTCATCGGATGACCCTGCGGCGACCTTTCTGTTGCCACGAACCCATTGATATGTCGAACGGACTTGGGCGATGGCGCTTCGCGTTGCGTCGCCGCGCTCTTTTGGACATCAGTGCCCCCCCCGGCAACACCGCCGCTGAGGCGGAAAACCAGGAACGAAGGTCATGGCACGCCCGGCGAATCCGTTAACGCGTCGCGAACTGATCAAAACGTTCGGCCTTTCCGCACTGTTGTTGCAACCCGTGCTGCGCAGCATGGCCTATGCCGCACAAACGCCGTTCGAGGCCGCACCGCGCTATATCCTGTTCTTCAAGGGCGGTGCCTTCACGCCAAGCCGGACGAACCCAGCTTCTTTGTCTGATCTCGGCGGGACGCCGATTGCGGCCCTTACTCCGCACGCATCAGACATCATTTTGTTCAAGAACATGAATATCCATAGTGGGAGTCCCAAAAGTGAAGGCTACAAAGAAGAGCACGCCGCTGGCGTGATCGGTTGCTCAACTGGCAACAGCTATAAGTATTTCAAGAACGACGCCTACTTTGCCTACACCGATAACGAGTCGATCGATATCCGCATTGCCAACCACTACAAATCGCGGCCGGACCTCAAAGATGTGCCACTGGCGAGCTTGCACGTTGGTGGCGGCGCGCATTCTGATGCCGATCAGGTGGGCGTGGGCAGCCGGTTTATCTCGTTTCGAAACCGGCAAGCGGGTGACACGCGCTACGGCAATGCCATCGAACCCTATCAGGACGCCGGGCAAGTTTATGATCTCCTGATGCGCTCGGCAATCACATCATGTGCAACACAATCCAATCAGCCAATGCGCGAGGCCACCGTCGCGAATGCCGCGCTGGCGCGGCGGGCAAGCGTCGTCGACTTTGTGCTTGCCGACATCAAGGATGCCAAGCGCCGCTTCGGTCTTGACACCGAGCATGCCCACAAACTGGATGGAATGCTGGAGAATTGGAGCCAAGCTGAAAAAGCGGTGCGTCAACAGGCACAAGTCGCGGCGGCAGCCGGGGCCGCGCCAGCCAAGGCATGCACGGCCATGACGCGGCCAACCGGCAATGGCGCCAACAAATTCAATCTCGACCAACTATCGAGCGTGCATGACCAGATGATCGCCATGATTAAACTGGCTTTCGAACTGGATTTGACGCGCGTCGTTGCATTCACTCTCTCTGGCGGATCCAGCGGACAGACCTGGCCGAGCCGCGGCGTCCACAGTGCGCATCACCAGCTGGAGCACAGCGGAGACGTTGAGGCGCTGGTGAAGATAGATAGTTATTATACGGAAAAGTTTGCCGGGTTGTTGACCGCGTTGAAATCGATTGACGACGGTGGCGGAAAGTCCGCGCTGTACAACAGTTCCGTCTTTCTCGGGATGGAGTGCTGGAGCAACAGCTCAAGTGGGCATTACCTCACCAATATCCCTTTCGTATTCGCTGGCCAAGGTGGCGGACGGTTCAAGACAGGCCGGATCGTCAATGCCAGCGGCCGCAACAACAACGATCTGCATGTCTCTTGCCTCAACGCTGCTGGCATTGAGACCAAGACGTTTGGATTGCCAAGCTTGTGTCAGGGCCCAATCATTTGACCGCCCGGACGAGACCAATGACGCACGCGGCAATCTCCAGACTGTTCCATCTCGTCACTGCCTGGGTTGCGGGCGTGATGCTACTTGCGCTTGGAATATCGACGCCGCAAGCACAGAGCGCAGGCTCCCCCGCCACCACCGAAATTGAAACACTGGCCAGGCAATTCTTTCCAAGCGACGAGCGCAAGGCTCCAGCAGCACGGCTCATTCGGCTCACGCGAGAGCAAATCGACGCTTCGCTTGCGGTTCTGCTTCCGGGCTACGGGGTAAAGTCAGTCAAGAGCGCAATCCCACGTGACCCGTTGCAGACAAACTACGAATACGCCGATTTGGTAGGGCTCAACGCATCGAACATGAGCGGCCTGACCAGTTGGATCTCAGAGGTCTCCCGCCGCGTCCGGCAAAATCCAACGGCGCTGATTAGATGCGCAACTGTCGATGATGCGTGTCTGCGGACACACGCCCGAGCCTTCGCGACCAAGGCATTCAGGGGTGATGCTAAGCCAGAGCGCGTCGAGAAGATCGTTGAGTTCTATGTGGTGGGCGTCAAAACCGTTGGCCTCAACCAGGCAACCGCAGATCTTGTGGAAGTTGTTCTCAATTCGCCTGATTTCCTGTTCCGGAAGGAAATCGAGACCGGAGCTCATGATCGGCTGGCACCCGCGCAACTGCTGCAGGCGGTGACCTATACCATTGCGGACGCACCGCCAGACGCCGTCAGCTTGCTGTCAGAAAAGGCAGATCAGCACCTGCGCAATGGCACCGAGGCGGCGACGACGATCAGCGCGCTTCTTCAGACACAAGCAGCACGCGCGAAGCTTCAGCGGTTCTTCAAGGCATGGCTCGAAATCAAGGAGCCGGGTGACTTTACGATATCGCAGAGTGTGTTTCCGGAATTCAAGCCTGCCTACGCCGCATCAATGTTGAGCGAGGCGCAGCAGTTTCTGACGGCGCAGCTCAGCAAACCGACCCCGTCACTCAAGGATATCACACAGTCTCTCGCGATAGATGGCGAAGCAGCCGGAGAAACGGCGGTCGCGGACCCCATCGCGGCGAAACTTGCGGAGACCGAGACGGTGGCACGTATAGGTCTTTTAACAATGCCGGCAGTGCTGGCGTCCCATTCTGGTCCGACCAACTCTCGGCCCATTAAGCGTGGCGTATTCTGGGCCCGCAAGGTGATGTGCATGGAGATGGAGCCACCACCGAAGGAACTCCATGCCAAGCTTTATGACATGTCGGGGGTCACAGAACGGCACCGCATTGAGCAATCTACCAAGGGCGCGGCATGCGTTGGCTGCCACAAGATCATTAATCCTCTCGGTTTTTTTCTTGAAAGCTATGATGCGCTTGGCCGCACGCGGACCGTGGACAATGGCCAGCCGATCGATACGGGCATCCTGATCGACTTCCTCGGCAGCACGCCGGTTAAGACGGACACCGCTGTCGGTGCCGTGAAGGTGCTGAGCAGCTCTGCGATGTTCAAGCAGTGCTTCGTGCGGCAGATGTTTCGCTTTTACATGGCCCGCTCCGAAGAGCCGTCGGACGACCCGGTGCTACGCCGGATGTTTGCAGCGTTTGCAACTGACGATGAGCAAGACATACTGAAAGCACTTTACGCGCTCGCGTCGTCGGATCGCATGGTGCGTCGCAGGTAGGTCACTGTGGTGGAGTATCGTTCTGTCGTAAACCGACGTCCGATGAGCCACCCTTCAGGCGCGGTCGCACCTCGCGATAGAGATTGCACTTCTTCTCAGGCCGGTAATATTCGAGCATTAGACAGCTTGGATTTGCCAAACACTGGTTGGCACAAGCGGTGTAAGTGCCCCCGTAGGTGATGGTCGCGCCCGGTCCTTCCACCCAAACACCTGCGATTTTTACGATGCGCGCGCCCTTGCTGATGGGTTGCGTGACTTGTGGCGCGGCGGTTTGCGCGCTGGCGCTTGCGACGATGCTTGCAAGTGCAGCGCCGGCAACGACTGCGCGGAGGATACGATCGGCGAGGATGTTCATCTGCATGGCTCTCCAAAAGTTCAGGTTTACTTGCGTCGGATGATGTCTCCCCAACGTGATGGTGTATGGCAGCGGCCACAGTCCGGCCGGCGACCGCGGTGAACGTCGTCGGTCTGGTGGCAGGCAACGCACGTGCGCTGGTCGCTTTGTCTCGTTTCGCGCAGCGGCTTGGTATGGCAGGTGGCGCACTCGACACCGGTATGTTTGCCCGTCAGCGCGAAGCCAGTTTGGGCATCGTTATGGCTGAATGCGCCAGTTTTCTGGCGTGCCTTGAACAGCGCGATCTGTTCGGCCAATGGACGCAGCTTGACGCCGCCGAGCGCCATCGGGGCCTCCCCCGTGCGCCGTTGCAACTCGGCATAGACGGTGCTCATGTCGCCACTGGCAGCCGCGTCCACTGGCGGTGCTGGGCCTGGGATCGGTGATTGCTCCGCCAGACTGGGGATTGATTGCCGCGAAACAGTAGGTCGCGACGCCGGCTTTGGTTCACCAACCAGCCTCGGCTCAAGGTCAAAGGCAGGCGCTGACAATGGGCGCGGCGACGGTTTGCTTGTGTTGATGGGTGCCGGCGCAGGCCTGAGCACAGACTGCGGCGGCGGGACCGCCACCGGAACCGGCGCGGCGACGATGACGATCGGAACCGCAGCACTCCCTTCCGGTGCATCCATGTTCCAGACGGCAGCGATGTGGAGGCCTGCTGCAGCAATCATAATCAGAAAGACTGGCAAATGAAACAGCCGCCAGCGGGCCCACAGCTGCTCGCGCACGGAACGGCTCGACGCACCCCGCGCAATCCTCATGTACGACCCGAAATGATGAGCAATCGTTCTGCGCAGACGTTCCTGCACAGCATCGTCAAGCCCGAGGTGTAAGGTGGCTTGGCCGAGATAAGTGCTGATTGCTCGCGCCAGAAATGCACGACGGCGTTCCAAAGTTACGCGTGCTGCAAAGCTGGCAATGACACCACGTCGCGGCGTCAGCAGGGCCGCATCGAACGCCCGGAGATCGGTAAGAATGTCGCCGCGTTGCACGGGCAGCGCCTCAATCCGTTGGAGCGCCGTTATGATCGCCTCCAACTGATCGCGGGCTCGATGTTTCTGCGCGTAAAAGGCCGCACTCACGCTCGCATAGATGAAGTGGCCGACGCCGCCGCTGATGGCGACCGCGAGCATGGTCCACAACGCGACGTTGGCGTTCGCGCTGCCGGTCCCGAAGTTCGTATGATAAAGGATGAGGACGGGGCCGGCGATACCAAACACAATGTGGATGTTGAACCACCCAGCCATTCGGCCAATCCAGGCGCTATTTGAAAACGCTTTACGAAGTGGATAGAGCAACAGCAGCCCCATCATGGTGGCGCCGGTGACGCCGAGCCAAAAGCGCAAGCCGCTCCCAAAGCGAATGTCCTGCAGGCTCAGGCTGAGGGCGTCGAGCAGGGCGTCGATGTGTTTGTTGCCAGTGCGTAATCCAAGTTTGAGCATCACACCTGGAACAAGGGCGAGCAGAGCCAACACGAGATAAGCCACGACCGCGCGCGTGCGCGCGCCCGCCTGTCCGGATTGCGGCGCAGGTGTGGCGCTCGCCTCCAGGATCGGTGCGTTGATGCCTGATGAACTGCGCAAGTTCGAACGGCCCCTTATTGCCAATGGGCGCGCCCCTGAGCGCTCCAATCCAATCGTGTATCGCCCGACTGGTTCGAATTTGTGTTGCGGTTGATACGTGGCTGTTGTTCCGTGGGAATTGCACTTTTGCCACGGTTGCGCCGCAAGCAGACGGCAGGTGTAAGCGCATGATCGAGGCGCTTTCAACGACCGGCTATGAAATCTACGCTTTCTCGCTGGCGGGGCTCTGGCTTGTGTTCGGGTTAAGCCGAAGAATGCGCGAACGCGGCGCGGCGGCACGCTGGGAAGGCGCGGTTCAAACCGGCGCGACTGAGCCGCCGACGTTGCACCCTGTCATCGACCCACAAAGGTGTATTGGCTGCGGTGCGTGCGCAAACGCCTGCCCCGAGGGCGACATCATCGGCATGATGGGCGGCAAGGCTCAGCTGCTCGAACCATCGTCGTGCATCGGACACGGAGCGTGCAAGACGGCATGTCCGGTCGGTGCCATCGATCTCGTCTTCGGTACAGCACGGCGGGGCGTCGATATCCCGCATGTTTTTCCAAACTTTGAGACGAATGTTCCGGGCCTGTTCATCGCTGGTGAGCTTGGTGGCATGGGATTGATTGCCAACGCCGTTGAACAAGGATGCCAGGCGATCGATGCGATTGCCGAGCGACCAAGAGCATCAGTAAATGGCAGCTACGACGTTGTGATTGTTGGCGGCGGACCTGCGGGGATTGCGGCGAGCCTTGCGGCCAAAAAGCATAAGCTGAGTTTCATAACGCTGGAGCAGGATACGGTGGGCGGGACTGTGGCGCTTTATCCGCGGACAAAGATTGCGATGACGCGTGCGGCCAAACTGCCGCTCTATGGCAAAGTTCGGCTGCGGCGGGTCCGCAAGGAGCGTTTGCTGACGCTTTGGGAAGCGGTTCTGCGCAAGTCGCAGATCACGATCCATGAGCGTGTGCGCGTGGAACGCATTGCAGCAACGCAAGCCGGGTTCGACGTGACAACGACGTCCGGCAGCGTGCGCGCAGCCAGTGTGTTGCTCGCGACAGGGCGGCGCGGGGCACCACGACGGTTGAGCGTTGCCGGCGAAGACTTACCAAAAGTGACTTACGGACTAGACGATGCCAGCCGCTATCGCGGCCAGCACATCCTCGTTGTTGGGGGCGGAGACAGCGCGCTGGAAGCTATCAACACGCTGGCACGGCATCCTGTGGCGAGCTTGACCTTGAGTTATCGCGGTTCGGTGTTCGACCGGCCACGACCGGCCCAGCGACAGCGTTTCGAGGCAATACGGCAAGCCGGCCGCGTGAATGTGATATCCGCATCTGTGGTCACACGGATCGAACACGATCAGGTCCTGCTCGATCAGGGCGGCGTGCCGCATGTATTGAGAAACGATGCGGTGATTGTTTGCGTGGGCGGGGTGCTACCAACCGAATTGCTCGCCGACATCGGGGTTCATTTTGAGCGCAAGTTTGGGCATGCCTAGGGCTAAGCGCCAAGCCAGGACGGCAATCGGTCAAGCCCAATCAAGTCATCGAACGTGGTCCGCGGGCGCACCACAGCGAAGTCCGATCCGTTGACGAGAACCTCCGGAACAAGCAACCGCGTATTATATGTGGACGACATCACTGCGCCGTAGGCACCGGCGGTCATGAAGGCGATCAGATCACCAATGCCGGTTTCGGGCAGTGTGCGCGCCGTCGTAAATGTGTCGCCGGATTCGCAAATGGGCCCGACGACGTCATAGACGTGACGGGATGTGGCCTTCTCTGCCTGCTTGACTGGCCAAATCTCGTGATAGGCGTCGTACATGGCCGGACGGATGAGATCGTTCATGGCGGCATCGACGACGAGAAAAGTCGTGTGCGGCCGCGGGTTCCGGTGCAGCACCTTGGTCACCAGAATGCCGGCGTTGCCAACGATCAACCGGCCTGGCTCGAATCCGCGCTCGACTTCGAGCCCGCCAAGTACCCGCTCGATCATGTCCGCGTAAGCTTGAATGAGGTCCGGGCCGTGATCGAAGGTCTCCGGGATTGCGTACGGGATGCCGAGACCGCCACCGAGATCGAGCCGTTCGACCGAAAGCCCCTCGCCGCGCAGCTGCAACGTCAAATCGCGCATGCGCTTGAAAGCCGCTTCAAGATCGTCAAGCTCAAGGATCTGGCTGCCAATGTGGGTTGCGAGTCCGAGCATCTTGACGCCAGGCATGTTCGCTGCGCGGGCGTAGATACGTCCGGCCTCGCTGAAGCTGACGCCAAATTTGTTGGCGGATGAGCCGGTGGTAATCTTGGCGTGGCCACCGGCACCGACATCGGGATTGACCCGGACGACTGCAGATTGGCGCTTGCCGCGCGCGTGGGCCACCATTGAGAGCAGTTCCAGCTCGCTTTCTGTCTCGATATTGACCTGATAGATGCCGGCATCTACCGCGAACGCGAGTTCTTGCGCACTTTTGCCTACGCCTGAAAACACAATGCGATCAGCGGGAATGCCAGCGGCGAGCGCGCGGCGGATCTCACCTTCCGACACTGTGTCCGCGCCGGCTCCCAGATCGCCCAGCGTCTTGACGACCGCTTGGTTGCTGTTGGACTTCATGGCGAAGAAGACGCGGTTGTGCGGCGCGCCAATGGCATTGGCAAAGAGCTGGTAATGCCGGGTCAGCGTCGCTGTGGAATAGATATAGACCGGCGTGCCGACGGCCTCCGCGATCTGCGCTACGCTGACGTTTTCCGCATGCAGTTGGGCTTGACGATAGTGGAAGTGATGCATAGGGCTGGCGCTCGCGCTCTGGGCTCCGACCCCGTATAGGGATGGGCGCGGAACTCGGCAAGCGCATCGCGCCTGAAGGCCGCTCCCTGAACGGCGCGCGGTACGGTGAGAAGCCGTCGACTAACACGTCCAAAATCATCCGAGCGCAGCCGTCCCCGGTGTCGGCTGTTTCCACCCCTGAAAGTTCCTCGTCATGTTGCCAGTGCTGCCCGACCACCCCGATCTCGTCAAATTGCCTCTCGACCGTATGGTCTTCGATGTGGGTGGTGAACGCTGGGATATGGACGTGGTGCGCAACGAGGCAGCCCAAATGGGCATTACGGCTGACCGGGATCTCTATCCGTTTGGACTAATGATTTGGGAATCGGCGGTCGTGCTGTCGCGACTGATGGCTGAGCGCGGGCCTGCTCTTGCAGGAATGGCAGTGCTTGAACTCGGCTGTGGTGTCGGCCTTCCTGGCCTAGCGGCACGCCGCCACGGCGCACAGGTCGTGCAGACTGATCACGACGGATTGGCACTGGCGTTGTGTCGGCATAATGCAAGCCTGAACAAAGTATCCGGCATCGCGCAGTTCATCGGCGACTGGCGGGATTGGACTCACGCCTCACGCTATCCACTGATCATCGGTGCCGACATCATTTATGATACGGCCGACTACGCGCTTCTAGAGCAGGTGTTCCGCGCCAATTTGGCACCAGGCGGTGAAGTGATTCTGACTGATCCAAAGCGCTTACAGACGATCGCACTTTTCACGGTGATGGAGGACGCGGGCTGGGTCATTTCGATCACGGAGCGGGCCATTCCGGCATTGATCGAGGCACCAGGGGTAACGGTGCCGGTCGTCGTCCAGGTGGTTAGTGCGCGGCTCTCATGAAGACATTGGTGTTGCTGTCACATCACTTGAAAACAGAGACATCTCAGTCAACGCGATGATTTTTATGTCAAAATAGGACGTACATTAACCTCCTGGCAAATCTTGACTGCCATCCTCAATTCGGAAGCCGTCGTTGCGGCGTACGCGGGTTATTTGTTTGGGATGGGTCCATGTCAGCGTTCAAGCCAAGTAATTTGCGGCGATGCGTTCACGCAGTGCTGCATACTTTTGGATTTGTGGTGTCAGGCCCTGCGGTCTCGACGGGCGCGGCACATAGCTTTGCCGACTTGGCCTACGCTGCGGCTATGCCGATCACGGCCGAGTTCGCGTCGGTGCACCAGTTGGCGCTGGCGTTGACGCCGATGCCTGAGATCGCCGTGGTACCGTCTGTCAGCCAGGTATCCCTTGTGTCTTATCGCCCGTTGGCGGCCCAATTGGCGGTTACTGCGGCATTCAACGTGCGCGCTGGCCGCAAGCGCCGCAGTCTTCCAGCCATTCCGACCCAGTCGCGGAGCGCGGGTACCTCTGTTCGCCAGCCATTGCAGGCGCACAAGGCGAAACCCGTTTTGAAAGTTTCCAAGAAAAAGCGCGCTGCAAAGCGCCGCCATGTCTGGCTCAGCACGCAGACACGGGTGGTTCGTCCGGTCGCCTGCAATGTCGTTGTCATGGCCCGGTTGCCCCGCAACATCGCCCGCCCATCCCAGCAGAAGGGCCCCGCCCGATTACTGCGGCTGGCTGCCTGAGCGTTCGTTCAATCGGCGCGGAACAGCACACCGTCCGAACGTCAAGTTCGGGCGGCTTTTTTATCCAGAACCGCACCCAGGCCGAGGGCGACAGCAAGGAGCAGCCCGCCCGCGACGATCAACGGCGCATTGAGCCCGAGCGCTCCAAAGCCAGCATTGAAAGCGAGTGGCCCCAAGGCTTGTCCCAGAAAAAAGCAGCAGGCAAAGACCGCAACTGATGAGCCACGCGCTTCTGGTGACAGTTCGGTCGCGAGCAGCTGCAGAGAATTGTGGATCATAAAAAAGCCGAAGCCGAGGGCGGCAAAGCAGCCAGCCTCCGCCTGCCAGGAGCGGCAATTTGCCAGCGCCATCAGCGCTGCAAAGGCGATGAAGCCGCCCGCGCGAATGAGGCCCGCGCGCCCGAGCCACCTCAGCAAGGGACCGACGAGCGCTGTAAAAACGATCCCGCCCACGCTCATGGCCGCAAGTACGAGCCCGGCCTCCTCCATGCCACCCAGCTGGCGTACTTCGAGCCGATAGGCCACGAATGGCAACAGGCCGAACAGTGTCATGCCTTCAACGACGGCGGCCGGCAGAATGTAGCGCGCCATGGGGCTGCGCAGAATAATGCCGTACTGAGCTTTAATGGCCGCAAGCGCCATCGGCGGGGCTGGTTCCCGCTGGGTTGAAGGCAGGCCTCGCAGAAGGAGAGCAAGTGAGGTGCCTGCAACCAGTGCCGCCATGACGAACACCCAACGCCAGTCAAATCGAGCCGCGATTAGCCCCGATAGGCTCGAACTCAGCAGGATTGCGATCTGCGAGGCCATCACCATCCGGGCCAGCGCCTGCTGCCGTTCAGCAACCGGAAAACGGTCGCCAATAATGGCGAATGCGATCGGGATCATGCCGCCACCGCCGATACCAGCGGCGCAACGGGCGATAAAGAGCAGCTCGTAAGTCGGGGCGAAGGCAGCAGCCAGTAGGGCTATAGCGAGCACTGCCGTACAGATCTTGATGATGCGCTCCTTGCCGAACTGATCACCCAAGCCGCCCAGAAACGGCTGCGAAATGGCGTAAGGGAACGTATAGGCCGGTGCCAACATGGCGGCCGTGCCGACGGCAATCCCAAGGTCGCGGGCAATCGATGGCACGAGTGGATCGAGAATACGGATCGAGAATGCTGACACAAATGCCGCAGTACAAAGCACAAGAAGGAGTGGCATCGGGCGGGGCGTCCTAGCGGCACGAAACTATCAACGTCGGTGCACTTCGTCACAAGCGCGGACTTTGCAGGCCCCGCGCGCAAAAAAGCGCCCGCTAGGGGCGCTCTTCTGCGGTCGAAGAACCGGTTGCAGACCTAGCCGCTTACCACTGGCCAGCCTGATTGCCGAACTTGCGGCTAATCTGGCGCTCAAGGTCGTCCGTCAGTTGGCCGCCGTGCGCTTCGAGGAACCGGCCGACTTCGCTGTCAACGCGGCGTTGACGCGAAAGTGTGAGGCGGTCCCAGATGCTAGCGAACAAGCCAGAAACGCCGGTTGCGTGGTCTGTGTGGGGGGCAACGCCGGCGGTGCTGTCGAACTCAGCGGCGTCATTTACGAACTTATTGGCCATGTGTTGGCTCCTTCGTCTTGCTCTAGATCAAACCCAGAACTCGGGGGGATGTTCAGGGGTGGCCGACATTCGCCGTGCTCACAATGGAAGCTAGGTGTCTTCGCACATGCGAACAAGGCATGCCACGGCGCGGCAGCTATGCGTCAAGCGCAGCAATGCACGCGCAATACAATGAAATAACTGATATTTCTGGGCCATTAAGTTAGTCAAATGCAGCTAGTCAATTGGCGTTCAATCAGCGAGCAAAGCATCCGCTGCGAAGCAGATGCTGCAATGCACATTGTCTCCACACAGCGCCGGCGAGACAGAAAAAAACCCCGATAGCGCGAAGCGCCACGGGGTCCGTTTTCAGCACAGTCAAACGAAGATCAGGCGGCGGCCTTCTCAGCGACGTGTTTTTTCAGCTCGCGCTTCAGCGACAAGCATTTCTGCGACAGATCTTCGTCGTGCGCCTTCATCAGAAAGGCATCAAGTCCACCGCGATGTTCAACTGTTTTCAGTCCGTTGGCACACACGCGGACGCGGATCTTCTTGCCGAGCGACTCGCTCATCAAGGTCACGTTGACGAGGTTTGGCCGGAACGTGCGGCGGGTGGCATTTTCCGCGTGGCTGCGGATGTTGCCGGACATCGGGCCTTTGCCCGTCAATTCACAGCGGCGCGTCATGCTATTCTCTCCATCGGCCCGCTCAGCGGGCGCACGCGTAAGACCCAGATAATCCATGACTTTTGGCTTTTGAAGCCACACACGCCTACCCGCTTGGAGCGGCTTTGGCAGGACCATGGAGGGTCGAAAAAGAAATGCACGCCGGGCAGACCCAGCGGCTGTGACGTTGATCTACTGGACGGCACTCACCGGGTCAATCTGCTTTTGTCGCCGCAGCAGCAGATCGGCAGCCACTGAGGCCGCAATCACGGCAGGTGCCTTACCCGCAAGGCCTGGCAGGCCGATCGGGCAATGCATCTGTGCCACCTTGTCTGGATCAAGCCCAGACCTGAGCAGTCGTTGCCGAAAGCGCGCCGCCTTGGTCGCCGAACCGATCAGCCCCAAGTAACCGAAAATCCCGTCCTGCAACACCGCTGTAACGATGGCCTCGTCGAGGGCATGGGAATGGGTCATGACAACGTGGTACGACCCGCTGGCACCCATTCCGGCCAGCTCCGAAAGCTCAGCCTCAACATCGAGTCCATCAGTCAGCGTCCGCTTCCGCTGGGCGTCGTACCACGTTAACGCAAACGGTAGACCTTCCAGCGCCCGCGCGAGCGCACGTCCCACATTCCCCGCGCCATACAGCACGACGGGCGTCCTGGCGATTTCAAGTGGCTCAATATAGTCGAGAGGTTCGCGATTGCTCAGGGGTGAAAGTGGCTCATCCGTCACAAATGATATTGGCCATCCTGACGCTAGTGGATGGCTGACATCACGAAAATTATGGACCCGGTCCCTGGCGCTTAGCACCGCAGCCTCCTTAGGCCCGAACCGTTCCAACAGGATCGTCATCGCGCCGCCGCAGCATTGGTTGAGTTCCGGCCCGAGATGAAAGCTTTCGACAGCGCGCACCCAAGGGGCGGCGTCACTATTGTCGAGCATTCCATGCGCCCGCGCGATACAGGCGTACTCCAGCGCGCCGCCACCAATCGTACCCTGGACCTCTTCGCGCGAGATCAGCATCCAAGCACCAACCTCGCGCGGAGTTGAGCCCTTGGCCTTGATCACCAGTGCGCGAACGACAGGCCCGACGGTCACCGCACGTGCGACCGCGTCTATCCATGACCCACTCATCCGCCTGCCTCATCGCGCACGCGCATCACCGCCATCAACACTCGCTCGGGAGTCGCCGGCGCATCAAGCTTCGGCAGCACCTTGTAGTCGCCCACACCTGCCACCGCATCAGCCAGCGCCGCCAGCACCGAAATCCCCAGCATCAGCGGCGGCTCTCCAACTGCCTTGGATTTGTAAATCGTATCTTCGGTGTTTTCCCCGCGCGCGAACAACGCCAACTTCAAAACCTGTGGCCGGTCCGAACACACCGGGATTTTGTACGTCGAGGGCGCATGCGTCAGCAGCCGTCCCTTCTCGTCCCACACCAGTTCTTCCGTCGTCAGCCACCCCGCACCCTGCACAAACCCGCCCTCGATCTGCCCCCGGTCAATCGCCGGGTTCAGCGAACGGCCCACGTCGTGCAGAATATCCGTCCGCAAGATGCGGTTCTCGCCGGTCAGAGTATCAATCGCCACTTCAGACACCGCTGCGCCATACGCAAAATAGAAGAACGCGCGGCCGCGGCCTTTCTCACGATCCCACTCGACTTTGGGCGTTGCATAGAAGCCCGTAGACGACAACGAGACACGCGCCATGTACGCGTCGCGCACCACGTCATCGAATGCAAACGCGCGCGCGCCGGCTTGTAATTGTCCCGGCAGGACTTTGACAGACTGTTCTGCCACACCTTCGCGCTTGGCGAGAAAGGCGACGAGACGTGCCTTGATCGTCTCCGCCGCGTTGCGCGCTGCCATACCGTTGAGGTCTGTGCCAGACGACGCAGCCGTTGCCGACGTGTTGGGTACTTTGCCCGTGTTTGTCGCCGTGATTTTCACGCGCGCTGCATCGACTTGAAACGTTTCTGCGACGACCTGCGCGATTTTGGTGTTGAGCCCCTGCCCCATTTCAGTGCCGCCGTGATTGAGATGGATGGAGCCATCCGCATACACATGCACCAATGCACCCGCCTGATTGAGAAACGTCTTCGTAAAGGAAATCCCGAACCGTACCGGCGTCAGCGCGATGCCGCGCTTGAGGATCGGGCTTGACGTGTTCCACGCGCGGATGTCGGCCCGGCGTTTTTCGTAGTCCGATGAGACAACTAGCTCATCGACGATGTCCTGGATGATGCAGTCTTCAACGGCCATGTGAAATGGCGTCATCGCGCGCTTGGCGTCCCAGCGATCCTTGTGCGGGTAGAAGTTCCGCCGTCGCACCGCCAGTGGATCCAGCCGAAGCGTCAGCGCAATATCGTCAATGACGCGCTCAATCCCCACTATCCCTTGGGGGCCACCGAAGCCACGAAACGCCGTGTTTGATTGCGTATGCGTTTTTAACCGCAGCGAGGTAATCCGCGCCGCCGGCAGATAGTAGCAGTTGTCCGCATGAAACATCGCGCGATCCGCGATGGGTTGCGACAGATCAAAACTCATCCCGCAGCGGACAGCCTGCGTCACATCCATGGCGAGCAAGCGGCCATGATCATCAAAACCCACGGTATAGTCGATCCGCACATCATGCCGTTTGCCGGTCAGCATGAAGTCATCGTCACGGTCATAGACACATTTGACCGGCCGCCGCGTGATCCGCGCCGCTAATGCCGCCACCGCCGCCGGCAGATTGCCCTGGCTCTCCTTGCCACCAAAGCCGCCGCCCATGCGCCGTACTTCCACCGTTACGCAATGCCGCGCCACGCCGAGCACGTGCGCCACCGTGTGCTGGATCTCACTTGGATGCTGCGTCGAGCTATGCACCGTCACGTCATCGTCTTCACCGGGAATCGCAAGCGCCGCCTGCCCCTCCAGATAGAAATGCTCCTGCCCGCCCACGTCGATGCGGCCACGCAGTGTGCGCGGCGCCGCCGCCAGCCCTCCCGCAACATCGCCCCGGCTCATCACGTACGGCAGTTCCAGATACGATCGCGCCGCTAGCGCCTGGCTGATGGTGATGATCGCCGGCAGGTCTTCATAGGTCACCCGCGCCAGCTTCGCCGCACGACGTCCCGCCTGCGCAGTCTCAGCCACCACCGCAAAGATCGACTGTCCCACATACTGCACCAGCCCATCGGCAAATACCGGATCGTCATGCGTCGGCGTGGGCGCGACATCGTTGACGCCGGCAATGTCCGCGGCCGTCAGCACCGCGACAACGCCCGGGGCTTTGCGCACCTCCGACACATCAAGCGCCATGATCCGCGCGTGCGCACGCGTGCTCATCGCGATATAAACTTCAAGCGTGCCTGGCGGTGTCTCGATGTCATCAACGTAAATGGCCCGCCCCGTCACATGCTTCGTGGCACTGTCGTGCGGCAGCTCTGCCGCGACGCCGCCGTCGATCCTCTTGCGCGGTGCGTCGGGCGTCCGCCTCATGACGTGCCTCCCACCGTCAACGCCGCAACACCCGCGAGCCGTGTCAATGTCTCTGGCGACGTCCGCTCTACGTGCGCGCGGACCAGCAAATTCTGCGCCACCTGAAGTCGGTAGGCGGTCGAGGCGCGTGCATCGCTGATCGGTGCGAAATCCTTGGAAAACGCCGGCAGTGCCGCATCGATTGTCGCACGTGTCGACAGCTTGCCAATCAGGGCTGCCTCCACTGCGCGCGCCCGCTTTGGGATCGCCGCCATCCCACCGAATGCCATCCGCGCGCCGACGATTTTGCCACCCGCGAACTTCAGACTGAAAGCGCCACACACCGCCGAGATATCATCATCAAAACGCTTGGCGACCTTGTAGATCAACAGCTCGCGCAGTGCGTCTGCATCACTCGGCACATCAATGCTCGCGACGAACTCGCCCGGTCGCCGGTCTTGCTTGCCGTAAGCGACGAAGAAATCCTCCAACGCCACCACGCGCCGCTCATCACCGCGCTGCAGGTTCAGCTTTGCGCCTAACGCAATCAGCGCCGGTGCCAGATCGCCAATCGGTGAGCCGTTGGCGATGTTGCCGCCGACAGTTCCCGAATTTCGTACTTGCGGACCTGCGAACCGACGCCACAGTTCAGCGAGCGCAGGTGCGCGATCAGCCAGCGCCGCCGCCGCCGCAGTGTGCGTCATGCCAGCACCAAACCGCAGCATCCCTGCAGGCGCGCAAAACTGCGCCAACTCCCGCACACGCCCCACATGGATCGTCAGCGGCATTGGCCGGTCCTGCTTTGTCACCCACAGGCCAACGTCCGTCGCACCAGCAATGATTGTCGCATCTGGATTGGCGAGATACGCCTGCGCCAGCTCATCTTCCGTCGCCGGCAACAACATGCGACGACCGTCGCCAGCAATTTCGATGGGTTCGTTATGCTGAATGGACTTGAGGAGCTTGGCTTCGCGTTCGTGCCGTTCAGTATCTGCGGCGGGACGCGACAGTTCAAACATCCGCTGCGCCGCCGCAACTATCGGTCCATAGCCCGTACAGCGGCAGAGATTGCCAGCAAGCGCATCGTCAATTTGGTGCGCAGGCAGCGCAACGGCGTGGTTCCGATAGAGCGTCAGCAGCGACATCACAAAGCCCGGCGTGCAGAACCCGCACTGCGAGCCGTGTGCTTCTACAAGCGCCTGCTGCACTGGATGCAGTGCGCCATCTGCACCAGCCACTGCCTCGACTGTCGTAACCGACTTCCCCTCCAGCATCGGCAGGAAGGCGATGCAGGCATTGATCGTCTCATAGCGAACCTGCGAGCCGGACAACGTCCCCACAACCACCGTGCACGCCCCGCAATCGCCCTCCGCACAGCCTTCTTTCGTGCCTGTGAGCCGCCGCACGCGCCGCAGCCACTGCAGCAGCGTCGTTGTCGGCGATAGGCCGGCAACCTGCTGCACTTCGCCGTTCAGCACAAATGTAATGTGATCGCGCATCGTCCGAGGCCCGTCCCAGGTTGACCCTCAGGACCGCCGTGGCGTGGGATGGCGCTGCCGCTCATCCGTCGCTCGGTGATATCCGCCGCCTCGCATACACCCGCGAAGCAGATGCTCAGAAGTCTGCGAATACGCGCCAACTTGTCAAGTCCCGCGCACCATCGGCGCCGCTTGCCCGAGGCCGGCCCGCCATTGCAAAACTTGCTGCACAGCCACCGGCACCGCCAGCGCGAGGCCGATCAGCGTCGCGGTTCGGCTCGGACTTATCACCATCACCGATGCGACGAACAGCAGCGCCCGCTCCCAGGTTCTCATAAAGGCGAGCCCGTAGCCCGTCAGCGCTGCCGCCAGCATGACGATCCCGACGAGACAGCCCGCCGTCGTCTCGACAAAGGCCACCCACGTGAAGCCCTTGGTGACGATCAGCATCGCCGGCGAATAAACGAATACGAACGGCACCAGCACCTTCGCCATCGCCAGCCGGAACGCCGTGTTCCCCGTCTTGAACGGATCGGCGCCGGCCATGCTCGCGCCCGCATAAGCCGCCAGCGCGACCGGCGGTGTGATATCGGCCAGCACGCCGTAGTAGAACACGAAAAAGTGCGTCACCAGCGGCTCGACGTTGAGCTTGGCCAGCGCCGGCGCGGCAATCGTCACCATGATGATGTACGTCGGCGTCGTCGGCACACCGCAACCGAGTAGCAGGCAGACAATGGCTGTCAGGACGAGCGTGAAAAACAGTGTCATACCGGGCATGCTGAAAAACCAAGCCGGCAAAAACGCTGACAAGCCACCCGCCATGCTCGCTGCCGTGCTGGTGATGATATCGGAGAGCTTGAAGCCGATCCCCGTCAGCGTCACAATACCCACGATCACACCGACCGTTGCCGCCGCCGCGCCGACACTGATCGCATACTTCGCGCCGAGAACGAACGCGTCTGCGAGATCAATCGCGCGGGCGCGGCCTGCAAGATCGTTCAACGTGCCCCAGGCCGCCGCCAGACCACAGGCCCCCATCAGCGGCAGAAAGCCCGACCACTCCGTCAGCGTGCCCGTCCCAATCGCCAGCGCCAACCCCACCAGCAGCGCCACCGAGACAAATGGATTGCGGTCCGTCAGCCCCACAACAAGACACGCGGTGATGCCCCAGAACGCTGCCAGATAAGGCGTGAAATTCGAGAACAGCACCATCAGCAGCACAATCAGCGGTGCCGCCGCCGGCCAATCGCGCTTCAGAACGGCGCGCCAATCGGGCAAGTCCGCCACCGGAATGCCCTGCATGCCGAGCTTCTTTGCTTCGAAATGCACCTGACAGAACACCCCGAAGAAATGCATGAACGCCGGCACGATGGCAGCCAGAATAATCGTTTGATAGGGCAACCCGAGGTACTCGACCATCAGGAACGCCGCCGCCCCCATGATCGGCGGCGTGATCTGTCCGCCCGTCGCTGCCGTCGCCTCAACCGCCGCCGCGAAGTGCCGCGGATAGCCGATACGGATCATCATCGGGATGGTCAGCGAGCCGACCGTCACCGTGTTCGCAATCGACGATCCTGAGATCATCCCGAACAAGCCGGACGCAAAGATCGACACCTTCGCCGGTCCGCCCGAATACCGCCCCGCCAGCGCCGTCGCCAGATCAATGAACAAGCGTCCAAGCCCGATCCGCGTCGCCAGCACGCCAAACAGCACATAGTGGAACACGTACGTGGCGACAACACCAAGCGCGATGCCGTAGATGCCTTGGCTGGTCAGATACAGATGATTGACGATGCTCTTCCAGCTATTGCCAGGGTGCGCGAGAATGCCGGGCAGACTCGGACCGGCCAGCGCGTA
Organism: Hyphomicrobiaceae bacterium; assembly: GCA_031379035.1. Lineage (GTDB taxonomy): Bacteria > Pseudomonadota > Alphaproteobacteria > Rhizobiales > Hyphomicrobiaceae > JABFRJ01. Next base: position 32,982 of record JANNEU010000061.1, read on the forward strand.
AAGCATCAGCACGATGGCAATGATGGGGAGTGCGCCGCCGACCGCCCGCCGCGTCGCTTCCAACATCAACACGATCATGATCGTGCCCATGATCCAATCCAGCGGATCGGGATTGCCAACGCGGAACATCAGGTCGTGGAACACCCAAGGCACATAAAGCGCCGAGACCGTCGCCGCGATCGCGAACAGCCAATCGAGCAGCGGGACGCCAAGGGGTGCGAGTATGCTAGCGGGCGGCGCGGCGTGATCTTTCGTCTTGCGAAACGGGAAAACGAGAAAGATCAACCCCAGCACAAACGCCAGATGAATACCGCGGTGCGTCGTTTCCGGCAGCAGCCCGAACCCGGCCGTATAGTAGTGAAAACACGACAGAACAAACAACAGTGCGGCAATGATCCACCCCGCATGCAGCCCGAGCACCCGGAACTGCATCTCCGGATCAAGCTCGGCTTCGAGTTGCGCAAGTTCCGCAGCAGACTTTTCAGTGTCGGTCGTGGTCATTGGCGTCCTGGCGGGTCAGAAAACGAGGCACTGCAGGCTCAAAGCAGAACGAGCCGCACCTTGCGGCACGGCTCGTCGGTAAGGCAAGCGACTTGCGTCGCCGGTTTACTTTATCAACCCAGCCTCTTTGTAAAATTTCTCGGCACCCGGATGCAGCGGGATGCCAAGGCCTGCCAGCGCCGTGGCTTTGGCAATGGACTTGCCCTTGGCATGTCCACCATCGAGCACGCCGCGCGTCTTGTCGCTCCACAGGCCTTTGGTGACTTGATAGACCAGCTCAATGTCCATCTTCGCCGTCGTCACCCATTGTGCACCAACCGACAAGGTTTTGACACCAGCGACGCCCTTGTAGGTGTCAGTGGGGATCTCATCGATGGCGAAGAATTTGAACTGCTCGCGTAGCTTGGCGGCTTCCGCGCCGTCAATCGCCAACAACTCGAAACCGTTGGTGGAGGCGAGTTCCGTCAGCGTGCCCTGCGGGAAGCCCGTCGTCTGAAAGAACGCATCCAGCGTCCCATCCTTGAACTTTTCGGACGATTGTTGCTGCTTGAGATATTCCGGCTTGATGTCCTTTTCGGTAACGCCATAGGCCGCCATCAGCGCCTTCGCATTCACCAGTGTCCCTGATCCCGGCTCGTCGATGGACACGCGCTTGCCTTTGAGATCGGCAATCGACTTGATGCCGCCACCCTTCTTGACGACAATGTGGACCGACTCTGGATACAGGTTGGCAATCGCGCGCAGCTCCTCGACCTTCGGCTTGCCTTCATAGATACCGGTGCCGGTGTAGGCCCACGAGGCCACGTCAGCCTGCGAGAAACCCGACTCCATGGAACCGCCGACAATGCCGTTGACGTTAGCGACCGAGCCGTTGGTGGCGACCGCGCTGGCGTTCAGTGCAGCATCTGAGATGGCGTTCGCGATGAGGCCGCCAATCGGGTAGTAGGTGCCGCCCGTGCCACCGGTGCCAATCCGGAAGAACTTGGCCTGCGCGAACGCCGGCGTGCCACCGGCCGCTGCCGCCGACAATAGGCCGGCATACTTCAAGGCATCGCGGCGTGAGATGTAATGTGTCATCGGAAGTTCCCTAAGGTTGATGGTTTGATCTTGCCCTCAAATCGGGGCGAGTCCAAGGCTCTGGCGGAAGCGATTTTTCAGAAACACCCCATCCCGCGGTGGCAGAACGCGTGGCGGGTCGTTAGCGGCAATCTGCACGGCAGCAAAGATGGGGCCTTCCGGGTTGTGCAGGCGTTTGCGCAGGGCTTCCACGCCAGCCATATCCGACACCCGTGCGCTCCATGCAAACCCGCAGGACTGCGCGATGCCGACCAGGTCGACACCGAGGCCGGTGTGGCTCGCTTGCATGCCGGTTTCGCCGTAGTGGCTGTTATCGAGCACCACGATGGATAAGTTCTTGACCTTTTGTGCGCCGATCGTCGCAAAACTGCCAAGGCCCATTAACTGCTCGCCATCACCCGTGATGACTGCCACGTGCTGGTCCGGCTGCGCCAGCGCGAGGCCCATGCCGACCATGGCGGCGCCGCCCATGGCACCCCAGAGGAAGAACGTGCGCGGATGATCGCCGGCCGCCATCGCGTCATACGACGAGCTGCCAAGCCCGGTGACGACCAGTAGATCGCCACGGTCTTGGAGCAGCGATGTCACAACAGCACGTCGATCAAGCGCGTTCGGGCCGGGCGTCGTCTTCTTTGCTGCCGTCATCTCACTTCACCCACGTTTTACGGCCGATCAGGCTCTGCGAGAACAGCACCGCGACGGGTTGCTCACCCAGGAACGCATCGTCGAGCGCGGCGGCGACTTCGCCTTCTGCCTGCGCTTTGTCGGTCACGCGGCGCACGGAAACCCCCATCAGTTCGAGCGCGCCTTGCGTGGCGCGGCCCATCGGCACCTGCCATGGATTGAACTCCGCCCACTCGCCACGCATCGTCACCAGCGTCACAAACGGGAACCGGCAACTGGCGATCAAGCTCAGCATATTGATGCAATTGCCGACGCCGGACGATTGCATCAGGAGCACTGCCCGCTCGCCACCGAGCCACGCGCCGCTCGCTGCCGCGATGCCCTCCTCTTCCGTCGTCAGCGGATAAGCCTTCATCAGCGGATCCGCTTCGGCGCGGCGGATGAGATCGGTGTGCCCCGCATCAGGCACGTAAGGAACTTGCCGCACGTCGGCGGCTTTCACAGCGCGGAAAATGCCGGCGTGCCAGTCGGTTTCGGCGGCCAGAGATTTGGGAGGGGCCATGGATGTGCTGTCTCGGAGGATCAATGATGACGGTATCAAGTGACGCAGAGATGGCATGCGGCGCAGAGCCAGACAACCCGGGTCGAGGTTGTTTCAAGTACCTACGCCGATACCCCCATTGCGGCAGTGACGGCTCGCGCCTTGTTATCCAGATGGCGGCGCAGCAGCCGGCCGAGGTCTTTGGCTCGACGGGCACGCAAAGCGGCCATGATGTCTTCATGATCGCCAACAGCCTGATCCCAGGCATCGGCGGGTTGGCGCGCAACGAAGCGGACGGCGTGGATGCGGACCATCAGCTGCTGATAAGTCTGCTGCAGGGCGGTGTTGGCGGCGACGGTGAAAATGAGCTCATGGAACGAACGGTTGGCCTTGGAGTAGGCAAGCCAGTTGGACGCTTTGCGGGCCGCGCAGATGTCAGCATGCAACGCTTCGAGCCGTGCGAGGGATTTGTCGGTCAGCCTTGCGATGGCGAGTTCGCCAGCGACGCCTTCCAGCGCACCCATGATCGGGAACAGCTCGGCGATCTGAGCGCCGGTGATGGTCGCGACACGCGCGCCACGGTTCGGTGTCAACGTGACGAGGCCTTCGGCCGCGACAACTTTGATCGCCTCGCGCAAGGGCGTGCGCGAAACGCCGAAGCGCAGGCACAACTCCGGCTCGTCGATCTTGTCACCTGCCGCGAGATCGCCGCTGATGATCAGATCGCGCAGGCGTTCGGCGAGTTCCGCCGAGAGACTGCGGCGCGCGATGGGTGCAGCGCGGGGCATGAGCAGCCTCGCGATATCAAGAGGGCTGAGCGGGCGCGGTGGCGCTGAGATGAGCCATGGCTGCTGCCACGCCACCCGTACTGTGCGGGACGCCCGCGAGGGCGAGCCCCATCTCGCAGCCGGACAATGCCCCGAGCAGCGTCAGATCGTTGAGATCGCCGAGATGACCGATACGGAACGCCTTACCGGCGATCTTGGAGAGTCCCGTGCCGAGCGACATGTCGAAGTTTTCCAATACGATCTTGCGATAGCGATCCGCGTCATGCCCGGCTGGGAGCCGTACGGTGGTAAGCACCGGCGAATATTGCGTGGCGTCGGCACAGAAGTTCTCCAACCCCCAGCCAGCCACAGCGCGGCGGGTCGCCTCGGCATGGCGCTGGTGGCGCGCGAAGACAGTGTCGAGGCCTTCTTCCGCAAACATATCGAGTGCTTCGGCGAGGCCATACAGTAGCGTCGTGGCCGGCGTGTAATGAAAAAAACCGTTGCGGTTGTGCGGCAGCTGCTCCTCCCACGACCAGAACAGTTTTGGCATCGTCGAGTGCTTCGCCGCCGCCAGCGCCTTGTCTGACAGTGCATTGAACGACAGTCCCGGCGGCAGCATGAGGCCCTTCTGTGAGCCGGCAATTCCAACGTCGACGCCCCAGGCATCGTGTTTGTATTCAGCAGAACCCAGACCGGAAATAGTATCGACCATCAGCAACGCGGGATGCTTGGCCGCATCGATGGCGCGGCGCACATCGGCAATGTGCGAGGTGGCACCGGTGGAGGTTTCGTTATGCACGACGCAAACCGCCTTGATGGCATGCGTGGCATCCTGGCGGAGGCGGGTTTCGATGGCGTTGGCGTCGACGCCGCGACGCCAATCGGAGGCAATGATCTCAGCATTAAGGCCGAGCCTGGCCGCCATCGTTTTCCAAAGCGCCGCGAAGTGACCCGATTCGTACATCAGCACGTGATCGCCCGGCGACAGCGTGTTGACGAGAGCGGCCTCCCACGCGCCCGTGCCCGACGCGGGATAGATCACCACCGGTGACTTCGTCTGGAAGATCGTCCTCATCCCCTCGAGCACGCGATGACCGAGCCTTTGGAAATCCGGCCCGCGATGATCAATCGTCGGCATTGCGATGGCCCGCTGGATACGATCCGG
>JANNEU010000076.1:0-1758 GCA_031379035.1 Hyphomicrobiaceae bacterium
GCTCGCGACCATCCCCGTAATGGCGATTGTTGCGCTATTCGTGTTTTCGCTGCTTTACATCGCGCCCGGTGACCCGGCCGCAGTGATCGCCGGCGATCAGGCAAGCCCGGAAGACGTCGCGCGCATCCGTGCCAATCTCGGCCTCGACCGGCTGTTCTATGAGCGCTTTACCGAATGGGTCGGCCAGATCCTGCGCGGTGATCTTGGCACCTCGATCTTTACGGCCCGGCCCGTCAGCCTCGATATCCAACAGCGCATTGGGCCGACGCTCTCGCTGACAGCGGTGACGATGCTGCTCTCGATCACAATCGCCATCCCCCTCGGCGTGCTGGCGGCGTGGAAAGCGGGCACGTGGATTGACCGCGCCATCATGGCTGTAGCCGTTGTCGGCTTTTCGGTGCCGGTGTTCGTTGTCGGGTATGTGCTGGCCTTCATCTTCGGGCTGTGGCTCGAATGGCTGCCCGTGCAGGGCTACACGCCGCTCAGTGAAGGCGTCTGGCCGTGGCTTGAAAATCTGATCCTGCCAGCGGTGGCATTGAGTGGCGTTTATACGGCGCTGATCGCGCGGATCACGCGGTCGACCATGCTCGACGTACTGAGCCAGGACTACATCCGCACCGCCCGCGCAAAAGGCCTCAGCACGCGGCCCACGCTGTTCGTCCACGCACTCAAGAACGCGGCGGTGCCGATCGTGACGGTTGTCGGCATCGGCATGGCGCTGCTGATCGGTGGCGCGGTGGTGACGGAAAGCGTGTTCAATATCCCGGGCCTCGGCCGCCTCACCATCGATGCGATTCTGCGCCGCGACTATCCGGTCATCCAGGGCCTCGTGCTGATGTTCAGCTTTGTCTACGTGCTGGTCAACCTGCTCGTCGACATCAGCTATACGTTCCTCGATCCGAGGATCAAATATTGACCGCAACCACCCTATCTGTCCTCCCCAACGTCAACCTTGATCCAGCGCTGGCACCCATGCCGGCGGTGCTGCCGCCCGTGCGGGTGCGCACCGGCCTCTGGGGTTTTGCTGTTCGCCATCCCAGCATTGCCATCGGCACGACCCTGCTGTCGCTGATGCTGATCTGTGCGGTGTTCGCGCCGCTGCTCGCCAACGCAGATCCGACCGCGCTGGCCCTCTCCAAGCGTACCCGCGCGCCGAATGCCGAGTTCTGGTTTGGCAGTGACGCACTCGGCCGCGACATCTACAGCCGCGTGTTGTATGGCGCGCGCGTGTCGCTGCTGGTCGGCTTCACGGTCGCCCTGCTGGCGTCGATCGCCGGGCTGTTCATCGGCCTCGTCTCCGGCTTCGTGCGGTGGGCCGACGGCATTATCATGCGGTTCATGGATGGCATGATGTCGATCCCGCCGATCCTGCTGGCGGTAGCGCTGATGGCACTCACACGCGGCAGTGTCGGCAACGTCATCACCGCCATTGCGATTGCCGAGTTCCCGCGTGTCGCGCGCCTGGTGCGTGGCGTGGTACTGTCAGTACGTGAGCAGCCCTATGTCGACGCTGGCATCGCTGCCGGCACGCGCACGCCGATGCTCATCTGGCGGCACATTCTGCCCAACACGCTGGGGCCGTTGACCGTGCAAGCGACCTACATCTGCGCGTCAGCGATGATCACGGAAGCCATTCTCTCGTTTATCGGGGCCGGCACACCGCCGACCATCCCGTCATGGGGCAACATCATGGCCGAAGGCCGCGCGCTGTGGCAGGTCAAACCTTTCGTCGTGTTCTTCCCTGCGATCTTCCTGTCG
>JANNEU010000088.1:0-12498 GCA_031379035.1 Hyphomicrobiaceae bacterium
ATCGAAATCGAACATGCGATCGCGGAAGCCATCAGGTGTGCCGTCGCGGCGCTGGGTGGCGTAGATGTCCTGCGCCGTGCGCGCGATGGCGCGCACGATGCCGCCGGGAAAGATCACCAGCGAGAAACCGAGCTGTTCCAGCCCGGCAGCGTTTTCAACGGGCGTCTGGCCGCCTTCGACCATATTGGCCATCAACGGCAGGCCGCCACCGAGCCGGGCCGTGATTGCCGCTAGCTGCTCGCGTGAGCCCGGCGCTTCTGCGAACAGCACGTCGGCACCGGCCGCAGCGTACGCTTGGGCGCGCGCCATTGCGGCCTCGAACCCTTCAACCGCGATCGCATCCGTGCGAGCCAGAATGAGCGTTTCGGACGACCGGCGCGCATCGACGGCTGCTTTGATTTTTCCAATCATTTCCTGCACCGGGATCAACCGCTTGTCGGCCAGATGGCCGCAGCGCTTGGGGAACGCCTGATCCTCAATCTGCAATCCATTGGCCCCGGCGCGTTCGAACACGCGGACGGTACGCTGCACGTTCAACGCATTGCCGAAACCGGTATCTGCATCAACGATCAATGGCGTTGGCACTCTATCCCGAATCAGCGCGATCGTGTCGGCGACTTCGGCGGCGGAGACGAGACCGATGTCGGGGCGGCCGAGCCTAGTGTAGGCGATGGCGGCGCCGGAGAGGTAAATGGCCTCGAAGCCGGCAGCCGTTGCCAGCAGCGCCGTCAGTGGATCGCAGACGCCAGGGGCCACCAGGATAGGGGCGCGCGCCAGCCGTTGTCTGAGCGAACCGGTCATGCCACCTCGCACAGAGTTGCGATATCACGCACGGACCGTGCACTTTCGAGTGCAAGCGCAGCCGCGATCACGGCCTTCGCACGGCCTTCGCCCAGCACCGGCCGCGTGACATCGATGAATTTGTCCTGAACGTCCTCGGCGCTGTAGGGATCCTCGGTATCACCCTTGTTGGTGGAAACCTCGGCCACCATAACGCGTCCATCCTTAAAGGTGACGCTCACGCGCGCTGGCCGTTCGGCGGGCAGGCGTTTTGTGAACGCGATATTCTCGTCGACATGGATTTTGGCTGCCAGTGCGCGCGTTGCGGGATCATTGCGAGCGGCATCGCGAAAGGCGTCCAGAGTTGCTGCACCGTGGACGATGAACGTCGCGAGGCTGAACGGCATCGAGAACTTCGCGGCGAGCATCGTGGCGGGTGCGGGATGATCGAGTTGTGCGGCCCAAACGTAGGTCTCGACGTCGACCCGCTCAATGGCATCTGGCGCAATGCGACCGCCGGCGTCGGCGACGATTTTGGCGAGCGCATCCAAGGCACCGTGATTATACCGGCAGGCCGCGTGGCGTTTGAAATAGTTGCGGGCGATTTCCCAGCGCTGCCCGAGCTCCGCCGTCATTACGGCGGGTTGCCAATCGTCGGCGGCGATCCCTCCGTAGACGGAACCAACGCCGTCCGCCTCGCCTTTGAAACCGGCCTGTACAAGATCCCAGGCCATGAGACCGAGCATGTTGGAGATGCCGGCATAGGCGTTGCGGACAGTGGCCCCTTCGAGCATCGTGCGGCGGCTGGTGGTGAGGCCCAGGGATGATGCAACATTGATCGTCTGCATCATATCGTCGGACGAGGCGCGGGAAAGTTTGGCGACCGCCATTGCCGCGCCAACTGTGCCCCATGTGCCGTGCGGATGCATGGCGACGCGAAGTTTAGAGGCGATGCCGATACGGGCGCCGATCTCGTAACCGATAACGGTGGCGAGGAGCGCGTCGCGGCCGGTGACGGGACGGTTGCGCGCACAGGCGAAAACGGCCGGCACGACATGCATGCCTGGATGTCCGCGCGCATACTGATTGCCCTCGTCGATTTCGAGGGTGGTCCCGGCCGTGCCATCAAGCATGGCGTGCATCTGGGCCGGCAGGCCGTCTGCTCCTGCGTGCGATTGCAGCCTTTGCCGGAGGGCCTTGACCTCTGGTTCACCGCGGCCGGCAATGATGGCACCGAGACAATCGAGCACAACGAGTTTAGCACGGTCGACGACGGTGGCCGGCAAATCCTCGAAGCGCAGATCGTGCGCAAAGGCACCCCACTGGGTCAGCCACGCGGGCGATTGTCCAGTCACGAGTTTGGACGCGGGCTCTACTCCGGGTGTGATGATCGCCATAGCTATTGCCCCAGATAAGTTTTCATCAATCGCGGGTCGCGCTTCAGGTCGGCGGTAGCGCCAGCCAGGGCGACGGTGCCGTTTTCCAGCACATAGGCGCGGTGCGCCACATCCAACGATTGCACCACGTTCTGTTCGACAAGCATCACAGCGATACCTTCACTGGCGATCCGGGCAATAAGTTGGAACATTTCCTCAACCAGCAACGGCGAGAGGCCGAGCGAGGGTTCGTCAAGAATAAGCAGGCGTGGCTCGGCCATCAGGCCACGGCCGATAGCGAGCATCTGCTGTTCGCCGCCTGACAATGTCCCAGCTAACTGGCGTGTGCGTTCACGCAGCCGCGGGAACGTCGTGAAGGCGCGTTCGAGATTGTTGCTGCGGTTCGATTTCCCACGCCGGTAGGAACCGAGTTCCAGATTTTCACGAACACTCATATTGGGAAAAACCTTGCGACCCTCTGGCACGTGGATCAGGCCGGATGCGACGATGGCTGCAGGCGTAAGTCCGCAGATGTTGCGGCCGTCGAAATGGATACTTCCAGAGCCGGTGGAGATTAAGCCAGAGATCGCATGGTTCAATGTCGTTTTGCCAACGCCGTTGGCGCCAAGGACCGTAACAATCTCGCCCGATTGCACATCCAGCGAGATGCTGCGGAGGATCTGGACGCTGCCGTAACCAGCGATGAGGTCGCGCACTTCAAGCATGGGGCACCGCCTCCGCCTGACCCGTCAGTGCCTGCATACGTGCCGCCGCACCATGGCCGAGATAAGCTTCGATGACGGAGTGATCGCGAGCAATTTCGGCAGGCGTGCCATGCGCAATCATTCGGCCCTGGGCCAGCACGTGCACTTGGTCGCAAAGGTTCATCACCGCTTGCATAACGTGCTCCACGATGAGGATCGTGATGCCACTGTCGCGGATGCAACGGATGACAGGCAGCATGTCGCGGATCTCGGATGGATTGAGGCCGGCGAGCACTTCGTCGAGCAGAAGGAGCTTTGGTTGGGTCGCCAGAGCGCGGGCGAGCTCAAGGCGCTTGCGGCCAGCCACCGTGAGCGACGCGGCTGGCCGGTCCGCCATGGTACCAAGGCCAACGGTTTGGGCGACCACGCCGGCGGCCGCGGTAGCGTCAGCGCGCGTACGGTGCCGGAGGTAGGCGCCGACGCGGATGTTTTCGAGCACGCTCAGGCCCGCGAAGGGCTGCACGATCTGGAATGTGCGCGCGATGCCGGTTGCGGCGCGCTGGTGGGCCTCGCTGCCCGTGATATCGCGGCCCTCAAAGTGGACCGTGCCAGCGGTCGGCGTTTCGAAGCCAGCGATCACTGCGAACAAGGTCGTCTTGCCGGCACCGTTGGGGCCGATGAGGCCGGTGATCGTCCCTGGTGCAACGTCCAGCGACGCGCTGTCGACGGCAGTGAGTCCATCGAAGCGCTTGGTGATGGTCCTGACACTGAGGATGGGCGTGCTCATGTCGCCGCCCTCCGCTCCAGAAGTCCCATCACGCCGCGCGGCGCAAACGCCACACACACAATCAGCAACGCGCCGAAGACGACCAGATCGACACCCGGCACGCTGCTGCCGGTCAACGCCGCAAAAAAGAGCTTGGATGCCTCACCGATGCCTAGCAACAGCAGCGTGCCAAGCAGTGGACCGAGCACCGTACCAAGGCCGCCGACAATGGGTGCAAGCAACGCCTCAACCGAGATCCAAGCGCCGTAGGCGATATTGGCATCGAGATAGAGGAACTTCTGAGCATAGAGACAACCCGACGCGCCAGTAATAGCCGCCGACAGCGTGATGGCTTGCAGCTTGACGGCAACGGCATCGACACCGAGGGCGCGTGCTGCCTCCTCGTTTTCACGCACGGCGACGAGGTGAGCGCCAAAGCGGGAGCGAAGAATGGCGAGCGTCACCATCAGGGCGCCACCGACGCAGGCAAGCGCCAGCCAGTAGAACAGTCGCTTGTCGGCAAACTGCATGCGCCATGGATCGGGCGAGAGCGGCAGCAGAATTCCAGCAGCGCCGCCGGTGAAGCCCCAGGCGTTGGCCGAGACGCGAAAAACCTCGGCGAAGGCCAAGGTGACGAGAGCGAAATAAGAGCCGCGCAGCTTGGCGCGAAAACTGAGAAAGCCGATCGCCAGCCCGGCCGCACCAGCGACTGCGACAGCGAGCGGAAACGCCACCCAGGCATTCACCCCGAACCGCGCCTGCAGCAACGCCATTCCATAGGCGCCAGTGCCGAAGAAGGCTGCGTGACCAAAGGAAAACTGTCCACCGAGGCCAGCGAGGATGTTCCAACCCTGGGCGGCCAGAGCAATGATCATCACAAAAGTCAGGAATGACAACACCGTGTTTGACGGCAAGACAAGCGGCAGCAGGGCCAGAACGGCCAGCACCGCTAGAATTGAACGCGTGCTCGCGCCGCTCATGCCTTGGCTCCGAACAGCCCAGTCGGCCAGACCAGCAGCACCAGAATGAAGATCAAGAAAATGCCGATCTGGCCGAGGCTTTCGCCGAAGTAGAGCCCCGATAGGCTCTCGACGACCCCGATGATCAGACCGCCCACCAGCGCACCGGCGATGGAGCCCATGCCGCCGAGTACGACGATAGTGAAAGCGACGAGCGTGAAGGCGTTGCCAATGCGCGGATTGACCAGAAACGTCGGCATCAGCAGACAGGCGGCAATAGCAATGCACGCAGCCCCGAGCCCAAACGTCACGGCATAAATATGCGCGACTTCGATACCAGCGAGTGCGGCGCCGGTTTTCTCTTTGGCGACAGCTCGGATCGCCTTGCCGGTATCAGTCTGTGTCAGGATCAGCGCGAGCAGCGCGGCCACGGCAAAGGCTGAGGCGAACGCTATGAGCCGTGGCAGCGACAACAACAACCCACCGGCTTCGATCACTGAAAACCCATAAGGCACATCAATGGACCGCGTGTCGGAACGGAAAGTCGCGAGCAACAGGTTCTCGATTATGATCGACAGACCGAGCGTCACGAGCAGTATATTACTGTCGTTGCCATGACTAGCGGGGCCGATCACCCAGCGCTGCATGGCATAGCCGAGAACGAAAAAGAGCGGCGTCAAAATCAGAATAGCCACGTACGGATCGATGCGGAACACGCTGTGGGCCACGAACACGGCATACATCGCCGCCGTCAGCATCGCACCGCTGGCGAAGTTGATGATATGGAGAACGCCGTAGACAAGCGTCAGCCCAAGCGCAATGAGCGCGTAGACCGCTCCGGTCATGAGACCGTTAGCGAGGGCTGACGCAAGGATTTCGTATTTCAACATCGCATGCCGGTCTCAGGTGGCAGGAAAGATCGGTTTGGCCTCGGCGAACTCGACCGGAAAGATAACTTTCAAATCGCCGTTCTGCACCTGTGTGTTGACAGGCGCTGCGCCCTGGTTCTGGCCATTGACGAACTTGGTGGGGCCGTAGGGCATGATGTGGTCGGCGAACGTGGACGCCGCGAGCGCATCGATGATCTTTGCACGATCAGCCGAGCCGGCGCGTTCGATGGCATCAGCGAGCAGGCGGACGCAGGAATAGTTGAGCGCAGTGTTGTAGAGCCAGAAGCGGCCGCCCTGCTCGGCAAGTTTGCGGACCTCGGCCGTCTTCGGTTTGCGCGGATCGGCCCAGTGATTGCAATCCATCACCAGATTGGCGGCCTCGCCGAATTCTTTGACGAAGCGATAGTTGGAGGCAGCACCGTTAAGCACCGCATAGATGCCTTTGGGGCGGATGCGCTGCTGCTGCAGGGTGCGCGCCAACAAAACAAACTCAGCGTAATAGCTCGATGGGATGACGAGATCCGGGTTGAGGGCCTTGATGCGCAGCGCCACGTTTGACATATCGCGCGACGGTGTGGGATGCGCGATGGTTTCAAGGATCTCGAAGCCTCGTGCCGGCAATTGCGCACCGAGCAACTTGGCCATTCCAGAGCCAAACAAACCATCCTCGTGGACGACGACGACGGTCTTGGCGGGCTTGCCAGCAGCGTCGTTCAACTTGGTGAGATTTTCCAAAGCAGCGGCGGTGACGGTGCCGAACCCTGGACCGAAGCGGAAGGTGTTCTTCAAGCCGCGATTGACGATCTGGTCGGAAACGCCAACATCGACGATGTAAGGAATGTTGTAGCCAGACGCCGCCTGCGACGCCGCGAGCACGATCGGCGACGCAAAGCCACCGACGATAGCGGCAACGCCCTCGCCCTGCATGCGTTCAACTTCCTGGGCGCCGCCCTCGGGGTTCGAACGCGCGTCCCCAAACACCATCTCCAACTTGGCACCGCCAGCCGCCTTTATACCGCCGGCCGCGTTGATCTCGTTAAGAGCGATCTCGGCGCCGAGACGCCCGTATTCACCGTCTTGGGCGAGCGCTCCAGTGGCAGGCTGCAGGATGCCAATCTTAATCACTGGTGCCTGCGCGCGCACGAGGCTTGGTGCACCGAGGACGGCAGTTCCGCTGGCAATGGCTGCGCCCTGCAGCACCTTGCGACGATTGATCGTGGTCATGCGCGTCTTCTCCCGGATGTGGCCGGCCTGCGGCCTGCTGGTTTGATTTCAGTGTCGATGGTCGGTCGCCAGTAGCGATCGAGACCCCGCCCGGTGCGCTTCATCTCCATACGGAACGCATGCATATCCGGGCGATAGAAGGCTGTCAGATGCTCGATACCGTTGCCGTTGCCGTCCAGCACAACGCGCACCAGCGACAAGAGCGGCGATCCCATCGCGACGCCAAGCGCTGCGGCGGCTTCGGGACCGGCAAGAGTGGCGGAAATAGTCTGGCTGGCCGTGCTTGCGACGACGCCGGAGCGCTCGAGGAGTTCGAGTAACGGCGTTACGGCAAGGTCTTTGCGGGAATAGGTTTTGCCAATGGCCTGGGGAACGTGGGTGGAGAGATAGGAGAAGGGCGTATCGTCGAGATATCGGATACGCAGGGCGTGTTGTGTGACATCGCGGCGACCGAGTTTGAGCGCCTCGGCGATGGACGGGGGTGGAGCGCCGTAGCTGAAGTCCAAGAGCTTGACGCGTGTCGCGCGACCCATGGCCGCGAGATGGGCGAGCATGTTGGAAAGGTCGGCAACAACGGCAGACGCAACGGCTGCGTCGCGAACGAACGTGCCGGTGCCGGGTTTGCGGAGGATCAAACCATCGCGCGAAAGCCCATCAAGCGCGCGCCTAATCGTAATGCGCGACAAGTTGTGCGAGGCGGCGAGCCGCGGCTCGCTCGGCAGGCGATGCCCGGGCTGCAACGCGCCGCTGGTAATCCGCTCCTTGAGGAGCAGATAGAATTGGTGGGTTTTTGAAGTCCCGATCGCGTCCACGTGGGCCTTGCTGAAGTGTTGCCTGATTAAACCAAGGGCCGATATCGAGTAGTATTAGATGTAGAACAACTGCTTTTGGTCAAGAGCTATTTTACAACAGGCACATGGATTGGCGCGCAGCGAGGCGCTATGACGCTGCCAGAGCTTGCAGATCGAGAGGCAGGAGAGACATGGCGCGAGTGTTACCGGCGGCGGGTGTTGTGTTCGAAGCGACCTGCGAGGTTCTCATCGTAGGCGCAGGTGCTGCGGGGCTCATTGCGGCGCTCAGAGCGAAGGCTGCTGGCGCGAACGTGCTCGTGGTGGAACGGGATGCGTTGCCGCGCGGATCGACGGCCCTGTCGGCTGGCCTAATCCCGGCGGCTGGAACGCGGTTTCAGGCGGCAGCCGGTATCGCGGACAGCCTTGGACAGTTTCAGGCTGACATTCTCGCGAAAGCTCATGACCAACCAGACCGGGACGCAGTGGCCTGTGTCGTTGCAGCGGTTGGGCCAGCGATCGAATGGCTGGCAGAGAGCTATGGCTTCCCGTTTTCAGTCATCACCAATTTCTCCTATCCCGGCCACGCGGCCTTACGCATGCATGGGTTGCCCAGCCGTTCGGGCGCAGAACTGATGGACCGGCTGCGTGCGGCGGCGGAGGCAGCGTCAATCGACATTCTCACGTCGGCGGCAGTTACCGCACTATTTGCAGACGATGACGACAGCATCCGTGGGGTAGAGATCGAGCGGCCGGATGGGACGCGCGAGCGCATCGGCTGCGGCGTGCTGATCCTGGCCTGCAACGGCTATGGTGGTGCCAAGGCTATGGTGGCCGCTGAAATTCCCGAAATGACGGATGCGCTTTATTTCGGCCACCCCGGCAACACGGGCGATGCTGTGCTCTGGGCACGCGGTTTGGGTGCCGCCGTGCGCCATATGTCCGGCTATCAGGGACACGGGTCCGTGGCGCACCCGCACGGTATTCTCATCACCTGGGCGACGATCACGGAAGGTGGGTTCCAGGTCAACCACAACGGCGCGCGCTTCGCTAACGAAGCACGCGGGTACTCAGAAGCGGCGGCCAGCGTGCTGGCGCAGCCGGAGCGGGTCGCGTGGACAATCTTCGATGAACGGATCGCCGGCATTGCGCGGCAGTTCGAGGATTTCCAATCGGCCGAGGCGCGTGGCGCGATCGTCAGTGCGTCGACGATCGACGGCTTGGCTGAACGGATCGCACTACCCGCGGACGTGCTGCGCGCGACACTTGAGAACGTCGAAGGGGCGAAGCGCGCCGGCGCGACGGACCGTTTTGGGCGCAGTTGGTCAGGGTCGCCGACGTTGGCAGCGCCTTATTGCGCGGTCCGGGTAACGGGGGCGTTGTTTCATACCCAGGGTGGGCTGGTGGTCGATCACCACGCGCGTGTGCTGCGCGCCGATGGATCAGCGCTGGCAAACCTTTACGCTGCGGGCGGCGCGGCCTGCGGCGTGTCAGGCGCTCAGGCCTCCGGCTATCTCTCGGGCAACGGATTGCTAACAGCGGTAGCCTATGGATATCTGGCTGGTGGGGCGAGTGCGGCTCGGATCAAGACCGCGCAAGATTGATCAACTTTCTTTGCAACAGATACGGCTGGCGGTCCACGTCAACGGCGGCCGAAACCCAGGGCGATTGCATGAATCTGCAGGGGAATCGCATGAACGATTTTACCCCACCCCGGTGACGATGCTTTCGAGATAGGTGTCGTCCCAGGCGGCGAGGCGGCGTTTGACGCGCATGGAGTGCTTGTCGGCCTTGGCACGCATCAGATGACTTGCGATGTGTTTGATGGTGGCAAAATTGGCGGGCGCGTTATCGCGCCGGATGCGGGTCGCTCCTTGATTCCATAAAGAGCGGAACGAACCTCGCGTTGGGCCTGGACCATAGAACGCGGCCCGGGCGGTCTTCGCTCGGTGTCGAATGGTCGAGACAGCATCCGTTCTTGTCCCGTCTCAACTGCTTAGCGGACCTCGTTTGCCAGGCCGAGCGCCGTCGCCAGGGCACGAAACACGCGCGTATTCTCCATATGCCCGCGGAACTGCTCAGCACCAGGACCGCTCGCTGTCAGGATGACGTCATCGGCGGCGTGAACACCGGCACCGATTTGCTGCGGGAGATTGCCGAACAGCCGCGTTGCGCCTGGTCCGCAGGTTCGCTCGTTGGCGACATAACCGGCCCCCTTGGGTGCCGCTTGTGTGGGCCAGTAGTCGCTCTCGGCCGGCTTGCCCGTCGCACAATGATCAGGCACGCCGCCGAACACGAAGGCCAGCCTGCGCGAGACATCGACTGCGGTCGGATAGCCGTCTTTGTCAGCAGGTGGATAGTTCGGAAACTTGGCATCGTAGACGGCCATCTTGTCCCGGAGGCGGCTTCCAGGCCGGCTATCATCGACGGTGCCTATGATGGAGACAGGATGGCCATGGTCAGGCACCACGACGATCAGTGTGTCGCCTCGCGGTTCGGCCCAATCCTTCGCGACCTTGACGGCATTGTCGAGCAGGATGGTCTCGTAGACGGCCCGCTCCCAGTCGAGGGCATGACTGAACTGATCGATGCGGCCCGATTCCACCATGAGGAAGAACCCCCCGGGCTTGCGCGCCAACATATCAAGTGACGTGCGCACCATGTCGGTCAGATCGGGTTGGTCCGGATACGTCGGCACTGTCCCGCGCTTGGTGATGCGGCGGTCGAGTACACCATCGATGTTGGAGGGATGGAACAGGCCAAGCAAACGGTCGGTGGCTGGATCGCGCGAGACACTGGCCAAGTCCGTCGCGGTCGATGCGTAGCCGTAGCCTCGATCTTTGAATTTGGCGATGAGGTCTGCTTCGTCGGCGCGTTTTGAGCCTGCCACTGACTTCGGCTGGAAGTAGGCACGCCCGCCGCCCATCAACACATCTGGCGCTGCCTCTAACAGCATGCCGGCGATTTCGTTGCGCGCTTGCCTACTCGCGGTGTGTGCGATCATGGCACCGGGCGTCGCATCGACCACCTCAGTCGTCGTGACAATGCCCACGGCCATGTCAAAACGTCGTTTGACGAGTGAAGCCAGTGTCTCGACGCGCGGATGATCAAGAGGTGACTTGTTGCCCGAGCAATAGACGCCCATGGCACCACCGCATGTCTTATGGCCAGTCGTGTAGGCGCTCATCGAATTGGCGCTGTCGGTCACGATCGACTCGATACCTGAGGTCGACACAAGCGCCATGTTCGGCATGTCGTCCATGGCCAGCTGTCCGCCGTACCGCCCGTTCTCGATGCCCTTCGACAGCATGCGGGCTGCCGTCCGATGCGCGACCGACATGCCATCACCGATGAAGAGGATCACGTTCTTGGCGACGCGCGGCTTCGTTGAAAACACCTCCCATGTCGCTGATACGGTGCTGCCGCCGCCGCGCGCCTCGATGACGTAACGTCCGGGCTTTGGCAGTTCGGCGTCCCGCACCCAAAGTGCCGACCGGCCCCAATTGTCCTCGTTGACGACAAAGCGAGAGGCCTTGCCGAATGTTTTCGCAATTGTCTGTCCATTGATCGTCACCGAGATATCGGCTTCGGTGGGCACATTTGGGAACTCCACCTTGAAATCGAAGCGCGCGCCGGCCAGAATTTCTGCCCGATGGACAGGATAGATCGCCTGCGCCTGCGTGCTCGCGGGCGTCAGGCAGGTCGCTGCGAGTACCCCCACAACGGTGTGCCAGTGACGGCTCCAACTCATATTGCGATCCGTTCAGTGGAGGACGATTCTTGCGATTGACATGCACTGCGACAAAGGTGGCCGGCACAAGGCCGGACACAGCCGTTGAGTGGGCATGCGCCACTGCGCATGTTGCGGCTGCTTCAATCGTTCTCGCCGGTGTCAGCTGCATCGAGGCGGACGGTTGCTTCTGACCGCGGTGTAAAGAACGCCTTGTCGCCGTAGGCTTTGACCAGCGCCGGCACGCGCTTGTCGATCAACATCGATAGTTTTTTGGCGAAGACGTCGAAACTCGCCGGCACCCTGAAGCCAGCAGCCTGCTTCCAGGCATCGACACTTGCAAAGCTGGCGAACTCCTTCGTTTCGCCTTTCAGGAACGCATTGAGGGCCGTTAATCGCGCGATCAGCTCGCGATCAAATCGCGACACCCATCGATTATACGTGTCATGTCCCTCCCAATCATCGAGCGTCGCGCCGCCATTGTCGCGCGATATCAGTTTCAACCGGCCGTTCTGGTCGCCCGACGCTTCGAGGTTGTTCCAGAAGCGATCCCACTGTCCAAGCAGCATATCCATGACGAAGATGGTCGAGAGCTGCCGCGCCAGTTCGACCCGCTGCTCCGTCGGCACGTCGGGGAAGCCAGCTTGACCGCCTTTGATACCGGCGAGCGGGATCTTGCGTTCATCCGGCATGCGTCCCGTTGCTTTGATCTCTTGCGAGAGGCCAGTCGTTTGGTCGAGCTTGCCCTCGCTGCCGAGCGCACTTGCCGTGAACATTTTTGTTTTCGGCCTCTGGCGGTAAATCCCGAGAATCGAATTCGGGTTCGCCTTGAGTTCGGCCAGCACCATGCCGCGGTTCTCTGCGCGATCCTTCGCGGTTTCGGGAGTTGCTTTTACCATGGCAGCGAACGTGGCGGTCGCCTTCGGTCCGAGTTGGTAATAGTCGACAGGATAGAACAGACGGCTGATGCCAAGGAAGCGTGACAGGCGATAGGCAACGACTTCTGCTTCGGGGATCGACGATGGATTGGTCGGAACGAAGCTGCGGTCGGTCGGCTTGTCGCCGACGCCGATGAACATGCCGATGGTGGAGCCGTCGGAGGTCGGCTTCTTGTATTCGAGGCGCAGGCGAGGGTCGTCGAGATTGACGGTCTTCATGTGCACGTCGAAGTCGAGGTCGCGCTTGTTGCCGGGCAGCCCCTGTGCCCAGGCGGGGATCGAGGCGGCCACCGTCACAACGGTGCAGGCCAGTGCAATGCATTTCAGTCGATCCAGCATGGTC
>JANNEU010000095.1:0-8573 GCA_031379035.1 Hyphomicrobiaceae bacterium
CGACAGCTGCTCAGGTCTGCGCGAGCTGAAGGTCAAAGGCCAGCCGCGCAAACTTCTCGCATCCATTAAAGGCCTCGATCTGGTCGAGATGGAGGACAACGAAGTGTGCTGCGGTTTCGGCGGTACATTCTCGATCAAGTATCCCGACATCTCGAACGCGATGGTGCAGAAGAAGACCGATGCCGCCAATGCGACCAAGCCCGAATTGCTGCTGGCCGGTGATTTGGGTTGTCTTATGAACATGGCTGGCAAGCTCAAGCGCCAAGGTAGCGCCATCCAAGTGCGCCACGTGGCGGAAGTGCTGGCAGGCGATTTGTCCTCGCCAGCGATCGGAGACGCGTCATGAACTCCACTGCGCACAACTTTAAAGCCAACGCCGCCGTCGCGCTCGGTGACAAGCAATTGCAGTCAGCGCTTGGCAATCTCAAGGGTGGGCTGGTTGCGAACCGCGCGCGCGCCAAGGCGGCACTGCCCGAGTTCGAGATGCTGCGCGACGTGGCCAAAGAGATCAAAGACCACACCATCGCCAACCTCGATCTCTACCTCGAAGCCTATGAGAAAAAGGCGCGCGAAGCGGGTGCCATCGTGCACTTTGCCGAAACCGCAGCTGATGCCCGCGAGATCATTCTGAAGATCTGCCGCGATGCGGATGCCAAGATCGTCACCAAGGGCAAGTCCATGGTGTCAGAAGAGATCGGGCTGAACGCCCATCTCGAAGCGGCTGGCGGCATCGAGGTGGTGGAGACGGATCTTGGCGAATACCTGGTGCAGATCCGGCATGAAACACCGAGCCACATCATCGCGCCGGCCATCCATCTGACGCAAGGTCAGGTGGAGAAGGACTTCCGCCGGCTGCACACGCATCTGCCGAAGGATCGCGTGCTCACGCAGCCAGAACAGCTCGTCGACGAAGCGCGCAAGATCTTGCGACAGAAATTTCTCACAGCCGATGTGGGGATTACAGGCGCGAACTTTCTGGTCGCGGAGACCGGCTCATCCATCATCGTGACGAACGAAGGCAATGGCGATCTGACGCAATCGCTGGCCAAAACGCACGTGGTGATTACATCAATCGAGAAGTTGGTGCCGACGTTGGAAGACGTCTCAACCATCCTGCGGCTGCTGGCGCGCTCGGCAACAGGGCAGGAATGCTCGACCTACACGACCTTCTCGACGGGCGGGCGGCGGCCGGGCGACCCGGACGGGCCGATCAACTACCACGTCGTCATTCTCGACAACGGCCGCACGGACCTGATCGGCACCGAGTTCCAAGAGGTGCTGCGCTGCATCCGCTGTGGTGCCTGCATGAACCATTGCCCCGTCTACGGCGCCATCGGTGGCCACGCGTATGGCTGGGTTTATCCGGGGCCTATTGGATCCGTGCTGACGCCCGCGCTGATCGGCGTCAAGGAAGCGGGCAATCTACCCAACGCCTCGACGTTCTGCGGCAAGTGCGCAGACGTGTGCCCCATGAAGATCCCACTCCCGAAGTTGATGCGGCACTGGCGCGAGGCCGAGTTTAATGCGGGCGATGTGCCAGCCGGCTACAAAAGCGGCCTCAAGATGTGGGCCTATTTCGCCAAGCGCCCGAAGTTGTATCATCTGGCGGCGAAACTCGGCATCCCGGCGCTGTCGCTGTTCGGGCGGCGCGGGCGGTTTGCAAAAATGCCGTTCGCAGGCGGCTGGACGAAGCACCGCGACCTGCCAGCCCCGCAAGGCCGCACCTTCCAGCAGCTCTGGGCTGAGCGTCAGGCGGGAGTGCAGAAATGAGCACCGACAACCAAGCCGCCCGCACACGTGTTTTTGCCAAGCTCAAGAGCGTGCTCAAAGATGGCCCGCCCGCAGCCGAGCGGCGTGGGCACGTCGAGCAACGGCTGGTGGCACCTCCGGCGCACCCGCGTCCTGCGCGCATTCAACGGTCAAAGGACGACCTGCGCGCGCTGTTCAAGGCGCATCTTGATGGTCAGTCGGCGATGGTCATCGAGGTGGCCGGTGCCGCTGAGGTGCCTAGTGCTGTGGCGATGTATCTGCGGTCAAATAATCTTCCCCAGCGCATCCGGGCTGGTGACGACGCCTATCTGGCTGCCTTGCCTTGGAACAAGGAACCAACACTGCAGCGGGATGCGGGTCCAGCTGCGGCGACCGATGAGACAGGGCTAAGCCATGCTGTTGCCGGTGTTGCCGAGACAGGCACGCTGGCGCTGGTTTCTGGTGGCGACAATCCGGTGACACTCAATTACGTGCCGGAAACGCACGTCGTCGTAGTCGAGGATCGTGACCTCGTTGGCGGGCTTGAAGATGTATGGCCTAAGGTGCGGGCACGCTTTGGCAAAGGCCAGATGCCACGGACGGTCAACTTCGTCTCTGGTCCGTCGCGCACCGGCGACATCGGCGGCAAGCTGGTTATGGGCGCTCATGGCCCGCGACGCATGTGCGTGATTTTGGTGCGCGGCTAGGGTCGTTCCGCTTTTGATGGAATCGAGGAACGACCCTAGCTCTTTGTTTTGTCGTGCTTCTTATCGGGAAAGCCGCTGCACACCCGCGGATCAAGTCCGAGGGCATGCTTTTCCCGGAAGCACTCTAGGCCTTGGATAAAAGAAACCCTGCGAGATTGCTCTCGCAGGGCCAGAATTCAGACTAAAGCCTGCGTTCAGTTCTTTTTGGCGGGCGGCGTTGTTGGAACCGCCGCAGCCGTCTTGCCCTTCATGCAGGCGGCGCGGAACTTCTTGCGCTCCTTGCCATGGATGTTCTTGGCATCGGCTTCAGCTGAACAGGCCCTACCTTCTTCGGTCTTGGCCTGCATGGCGGGAGCGCCTTTTTTAACAGCAGTGGCGGCAGCAGCCGGCGCGGTCGGAGCTGGCGCAGTCGCAGCAACCGGGGGCTTCGGCGCAACAGGAGCGGCCGGCGTGGTCGCGGTCTGTGCCATGGCAACGGAAGCGCCGAGGGCGAGCGAGAGTGCAGCAGCAGTCAGTTTCAGGAATTTCATAGGACTGTTCCTCCAGAGGACAATGAACAGCCACTGTTAGACAAGGCGCGCTGTTCGACCGGGGCCGACTAACAGCCGAAGGTATGAATGGCAACCCTCAAGTGTGAGAAATTCATGTACAATTACCCATCTAGTAAAAGGAGCCGTACGACCAGTTTGTCGCACCACGCCGCTCAGAGGCTGCGGCGCTTTTGGAACCCGATGGCCTTGCGCTGCGGCCGCTCCGCCGGCGGTGCGTCCTTCCGGCGCTGACGTTGGATACGCTTGAAGCGATCAATGGCATCGCGCAACTCCCGCACGATGTCAGCGTCAGCATCCTGCTTTTTGACGCGCGACCGCCAGATCGTCAGCACCCGCAGCGCGTTGGCGATATGATCGTCCGACATTTCGTCGAGCGGGATTTCGCGGCCGTCTTTCGTCGTCCAAAGCATGATCTCCCGCTGTAGAGCGCGAGGCGAGAACTGGTCTGTATCGGCGCGGCGAACGGGCAGCATGGGGCGAGCCTGACTTTAGCCGAGGGCCGAGCGCAAGGCGGCGATAGCGCGATCAATGTCGGCCGCATCGTTGTAGATGTGCGGACTGAGCCGAAGCTTGCCGAGGCGCATGGCGGCAAAAACGTTCTGCCGGGCTAATTGCTGAAGAAGATCGGCAGGCCGGCCGTTTGGGAAACCAACACCGAGGATGTGGGGCGTGCGGAGGGGTGCCGGAGTGAGCGAGACCGGCAGCCCCGCCAGCCCTTCGGCGAGGCGGTCAGTGAGTGGCTTCAGCGTCTGCATGATGTGTGCTGGGCCAAGCTCGTTGATGAGGTCCAGGCTGGTGGAGGTCATCGGCATGGACACGAAATGATCGCGCTGACCCATGTCGCAGCGGCGGGCGGTATCGGCATAGGCAAGATCGCCGAAGTACACGTCGTTGTCGGCGCGGACGTTGCGGCGGCTATGCTGCGTCTGCTCCAGCGGGATGCCGGACTGCCGGCGCTTGGCGAGATACAGAAAGGCGCGGCCATAAGGACCGAGCAACCACTTATAGGTCGGGAAGACCAAGGCGTCGGGATCAAGCGCCATCACATCGACGGGGATGACGCCAACGCTTTGGGTGGCGTCGATGATCAGCACGGCACCATGACGGCGCGCGGCCGTTGCAATGGCGGCCATGTCCAACACGGCTCCGTCCGACCAGTGCACGGTCGAGATGGAAACCACAGACACCGGCTCAGCGCCCGCCCTTTGGATGGAAGCCAGCACGGCCACGGTCCAGTCAAGATCGGGCGGCCGTGCGACGGTATCGACAATGAAGCCCTGGGCCTCAGAGCGGACCTGCCACTCGAGAACCGGCGAGGTATGATCATCTTCAAGGACCAGCACCCGGCTGCCTGGCGGAACCTCGAGGCTCTTGGCGACAGTTGCGATGCCGTAGCCGACCGATGGGATGAGCGACACGTCGTCAGCGCTAGCGTTGATCAGCTGCGCTGCCGCTTTGCGCGCGCGCTCGTTCTGCTGATCAATAAAGTTTCCAGGTAGCCGCCAGGGTTGCACTTTGTTGCCGACCGCTGCGCGGCCGGCTGCGGCTGTTGCATTCGGCAGCGGGCTATATCCGGCGGCGTTGAGATAGGCGACATCGCGGGGGATATCGAACAGGTCGCGGTATGCAGTGGGCATGGTGGGGGCATCCAGCAAATCAACGGGCAGTATCAGTAGCGCACCGCTGCAGCATTTAGAACATACTGAAGCCGCATGGCGCTGCTGTTTTAACAGGCGGTCCAGCTGAGTGTGATGGTCTCCACCGTGTCCAGCTTTGCGAGGTCGATGTGTGATCAAGTTTCTGCAAGCTGTTCTCGCATGCGTCTCCGTGCTGGCGGCGGCCACCGCTGCCGAAGCACGCACCTGCAAGCCGGTCGCGTTTGGGGCCTACTCGACCAGCCAGCAAACCGATGGCCGTGTGCCGCTTGGCGCGGCGACTTCAGGTGCAATTGCACGGCAACGGGCCATCAACGCGTGGCGCAAGAACGTCCGCCGCACCTCAGGAACGCGCTACGCCGTCTGGTCATTGGCACGTGCCAAGAGTGCCGTCTGCAGGACGGGCCGCGGCCCCGCCAGCAAAGGCGGGAGCCAGTTGACGCTGGAGTGCCGCGCGCGAGCGCAACCGTGCAGCATTTTGTGACTTAAACCCCTTGGTGCCCAACGATGGTGACGGAACAAACGTTCTGTGAGGGCTGGCCACCGAGGTTGTGGGTGAGACCAAGCTTCGGATTGCGCAGCTGGCGCGGGCCGGCGCGACCTTGCAGCTGGAGATACATTTCATAGAGCATGCGGATGCCACTCGCACCGATGGGATGGCCGAAGCATTTGAGCCCGCCATCGATCTGGCACGGGATCTTGCCATCGGCATCGAACATGCCATCGAGCACATCACGCACGGCCATGCCGTCATCGGAGAGGCCGAGGTCTTCCATCGTAACGAGTTCGGTAATCGAGAAACAGTCGTGCACCTCGGTCATGCTGATCTGTTCGCGCGGTTTGGTGACGCCGGCTTCGGCATAGGCGCGCTTGGCCGCGATGCGCGCTGTGTGCACATAAGCGCCGTCCCAGTCGTTGGAATGCATTTCCCAGCCGTTCGACGCGGCGAGTTGCACAGACTTGAACGTGACCAGATCACGCTTGCCGAGGCTCCGGGCGATTTCAGGCGTGGTGACGATCACGGCTGCGGCACCATCGGAGACGCCAGCGCAATCGTAGAGCCCCAACGGTTCAGCGATGATGGGTGCCTTGAGGCACTGCTCTTCGGTAATGGCTTGCTGGAAGTGCGCTTTGGGGTTTTTGGCGCCGTTAGCGTGGCTTTTGATTGAGACGCGCGAGATGGCGCGCTTCAACAATCCGGGGTCAACCTGGAACTTGCGTTGGTAGGCTGACGCGAGCTGCGCAAAGTTCGCCGGTGCGACGGCGTTCGGATACCACTGGGGGATGAACGTGCCAGGGCTGGCGACGGGCAAGCCACCGTAACCCGTGTCTTTGAGCTTTTCCATGCCTAGGGCGATGGCGATATCGCAGGCGCCTGAGGCAACAGCGTATACTGCGCCGCGCACGGCATCCGTGCCGCCTGCGCACGCATTCTCAACGCGCGTAACGCCGATGTTGGGAAGCCGCAACGCGATACCCATCTGGAAGCCTGCGCGGCCAACACCGATGTCTGGCATGTGGGTTGAGAACCATGCCGCGTCCAGCTGCTCGGGCGCGATGCCAGCGTCCGCCATGGCTTCGGTGTAGGCTTCGACCATGAGGTCTTCGGGGCTCGCGTCCCAGCGCTCGCCGAACTTGCTGCAGCCCATGCCGAGAATGGCGACTTTGTCTTTGATGCCGGTGGCCATGTCGGTGCTCCTAAGCCGGTTTCACAGCGCGATTGGGCGTCGCTTTCCAGAAATAGCGCGTGTAGCCGCGGCGGTCGTCCACGTCTTTGACGCGAAACACCATTTCCACCTCGGTGTCCGACGCAATGTCGCCTTTGGCGACGTCAGTGAATTCCATCAGGATGCGGCCGCCACCTTCAAAATCGACTTGCCCGTAAGTGTGTGGTGGCGACTTGTGGAATGACAGGTATTCGGCTGACCAGCTGAGCACGCGGCCTTTGCGGTCGGCGAGCTTGTAGGGGCGCTGTGTGTCGAGCAGAGGTTTGCCTTGGTCATGCGAGAGACGCGAAGGCGGGAAGTGCACCGAACCTGTCACTTCGCAACGGCCTGCGACGAGGCCAAGGATCGCCTGCCGTTCGCGCCATGCCGTGGTTAGGGCTGTTTTGCGATCCTGCTCGCCGCGCATGCCGCGTTCGAGGCGCAATTGATCGTTGAAGGACAGGAACTTGGTGTAGTTCTTTTCTTCGACGCCGCGCGCAATCCATTGAGCGACGCCCTTGGCAGGCCGGAACGACTTGATCGCGTCGGTGACGCGGAAGACCATGGCTTCGGTGCCGCTGCCGAACTGGGCGACGAGGATGAGCGCGCCGGGTTTGGCTTTCTCGAGGGTGTGCGCGAGTAAAAGCAGCGCGTGCGCCGTGCCGGTGTCGCCGATGCCCTCAGCTAGGCTATCGACGACGGCGTCGGCGCGGATGCCACAGGTTTTGGCAAGCTGGCGATCAATACGAGCGAAGGTTGACGGGAAGATGAAGTGATCGATCTTGCCGGCTTCGACCTTGGCGTGCGTCAGGGCTGCAGCGATGGCTTTCGGCGCGATCTTTGAAAGACCTTCATCCCGCACCCAGCGCTCTTCCCAGTGATAATCGATGTCTTCGCCGGCGGCGCGGAAGTGATCGACGAAATCGGCCGTAATGGTGCCAGAGCCCAGGAATTCGGCGACTATGTTCTTAGTGCCCAGCAGGAGAGCGGCTGCACCGTCAGCGTAGTCAAGTTCCTGCGCACTGGCGGCGCGTGTTTTGCGATTGTCGGCGGCGATCACCAGCCGGTTGCCGCCCGACGTGCCGGCCTTGCCGAGGGCGAGTGACACGGCGGACAACGCCGAACGCTGCGCGCCGCCGAGATCGACGGCTTCGATCGTCTCGTCCAGCGTCAGCGCTTCGGCGACGATGCCGGCGTTCAGACGCTCCACGAACGGCAGCGTGCCGGAGGCCAGATAGACGCCGGCAACATGGCTGCGATCACCGCCGGTGCCGAGGCAATCCCGCGCGGCGGCGACCGCCATCGTCAAACTGTCTTCATCGAAGTTGGCCATGGCGCGGCTGCCCTTGGCTTTGCCGGCGAACTGCGGGGCGTACCACGCGTTGGCATCGACGACGGCGCGGCGGCTTAGTCGCAGTCGCGGGACATAACCGCCAAATCCAACAATACCGATCATGCCGCGTGCCCCTGCCTGCAGATATCAATCAAGTGATTGCAGCATTTCACGGCCGCGCGCGGCAATCAACGGCTACAGCCATGGCGCTGCCGGTCACGTGCGATGCACCAGGGGATTGCAGAAAATGTATTTACGGCCTGTTGGAACCATGCCAGCCTGTTGCTGGTTCTGGTCCCGTGTTGCGTTTCATCGGCGTTGTTCCGTGCATGACTGTGGCAGCGTCCCGCCCATCAGTCGCACCGCCCCGGCCCTGCTCGATGCCCCAGTTCCTCCCGCGCTGGACAATGGTGGCAGCAGCGCGCCCCTCACAACCACCTGATGGAGAGGCTGACGTCATGGCGAAACTGAATATCAATGGACGGGATCAGACCGTCGATTTGCCAGCGGATACGCCGCTGCTGTGGGCGATCCGCGAAACGTTGAAACTGACGGGAACGAAGTTTGGCTGCGGCGCGGGGCTGTGCGGTGCCTGCACGGTGCATCTGAATGGCGAGGCCGTGCGCTCGTGCCAGACAACCGTCACGCAAGCAGTCGGCAAACGCATCACTACCATCGAAGGGCTCGATCCGAAGGGCCAGCATCCGTTGCAGCGCGCCTGGATCGCCGAGCAAGTGCCGCAGTGCGGCTACTGCCAGTCCGGCCAGATCATGCAGGCCGCGTCGCTGTTGTCGAAGAACAACGACCCCACCAAAGAGCAGATCGTCGAGCATATGAACGGCAATCTCTGCCGCTGCATGACCTACTCGCGC
>JANNEU010000101.1:0-50107 GCA_031379035.1 Hyphomicrobiaceae bacterium
CCGCAACGGTAGATCGCGATAGCTTTTCAATCCGTGCTTGAAGATCTGCACATGGCCGGGGCAGTTCATGGGCTTCAACGCAAACACGCGCTGCTCGGCCGCGTCATCGTCAGGGTTCATGAAGGCGGTCGCGGACTTCACGGCGAACATGTTGTCGGAGTACCAGCCCCAGTGGCCGCTGGTTTCCCATAGCGACTTGTCGAGCAATTGCGGGCCTTGCACTTCCTGGTAATCGCCGGCGAGACGGCGGCGCATGTAGCTGATCATCTGCTGGAACGTGGTCCAGCCCTTCGCGTGCCAGAAGACAACGCCGGGGCCTTCTTCCTGGAAGTGGAAGAGATCCATTTCGCGGCCGATCTTGCGATGGTCGCGCTTTTCGGCTTCTTCGATCTGTCTGAGGTGGGCGGCGAGGGCTGCTTCATCAGCAAACGCCACACCGTAGATGCGCTGCAACTGCGCGCCTTTGCTGTCGCCGCGCCAATAGCTGCCGGACGAGCGCATGACCTTGAACGCTTTGCCTATGGGGCCGGTCGATGGCATGTGCGGGCCACGGCAGAGATCGAGCCACTGGCCTTGGGAATAGATCTTCACATCCTCGCCGGCCGGGATGGCATCGACGAGCTCAACCTTGAAGTTTTCGCCTTTGGCTTTGAAGTGCGTCTTGGCCTTGTCGCGGTTCCAGACTTCCTTGCGGAATTGGGCGTTGCGACCGATGATCTCGTGCATCTTCTTTTCGATCTTCGCCATGTCATCGGGCACAAAGGGTTCGGCCTTGGCGAAGTCGTAGAACCAGCCGTGCTCGATGACGGGGCCGATGGTGACTTGCGTGCCTGGCCACAGTTCCTGCACGGCCTCGGCACACACGTGGGCTGCATCGTGCCGGATCAGCTCAAGGGCTTCCGGGTCGGTGCGGGTGACAAATTTGATGGTCGCATCGGCCGTGATCGGATCGGCGAGATCGGACAGCGCGCCGCCAAGCACCATCGCGACAGTGCGCTTGAGAAGCGACGGCGAAATGGCTTTGGCTACGTCGGCACCGGTGGTGCCGCTGGCGATGGTCCGTTTGGCACCATCGGGCATGGTCAAAGTGATGTCAGGCATAGAAGGTTCTTCCTCTCAATCGCTGCACACGACGCAGGTAAGTGGGAGGTCGCTTCTATGGCGCATTGCAGCAATTGTCTACAGGGCGGATACGCTGCGGCGGGCGACAGAGCTACCGCGCTGCTCTATTTGTTCACGGGGCTTTCCGGGTCGAACAGGTATGCCGTCACGTCTTTCATCTGTTGCTCGGTCAGGAACTTGTTGTGCCCGAAACGCGGCATGTTGGAACACGGCTGCACCGCCTGCGCGTTGTAAATCTTCGCATACGCCGCCTTGGCATCGGCTGCGGCGTACTTCCGGATTTTGCCATACTCAGCAAGACTTGGCCCCAGCGTTCCGTAGCTCAGCTCTTTGGGTGCCATTTGATGGCAGGCGTAGCAGTTGCCGCCGCGCGGGCCATCGGCCTTATCGGAGAATTGTCCGCCGGTGCCGATCTGCGCTACGCGTTCACCAGCCTTCCAGTCGCCCAACATGTTGCCATCGGCCGGATAGACAATCGCCGCGGCCTCGCGTGCGATGATCTTGTCAAACTCCGCACCTTTTGGGTTGTTACGCGCCTCTGTGCAGACCCGCTGCGTCTCGTCCTGATCAACGCGTGCCTGCCAGCCTTCGGCGGGGGCTTTCCATGTGCTTTTGACGACCTGCTCGACGAGCTCTGGCGAAACCTTGGCTATTTGCTGCGCGTGACCTGTGCCGGACGCCGCAAGTGCGAAACCGAATAAAGCTGCGCCGATTTTCAGTAAATTTCTCATTGGTGGATCCTCCCCGGCTCAGCGCTTGATCGAGGGCACGAGGATCTCGCCGCCCTCTGCGTTTTTGGTCAGATACACGGTCAGCGCCGTGAGGCCGTCCGACGCATAGTCCGGCGGTGGCATCCGCATTTGGCGATAGCAGTCCCAGAGGCGGTGCTGCATCGTTCGCATCTGGCTTTGGCTGACGCGATAGGTCGGCCATGAGCCCATCGTTTCTTGTGATGGCTTGCCGGGTTTGGCGAGGTTGGGCAGGCCCTGCAGGCGGATGCGTTTGCCCTCTTCGGCGTGACAGGTCGCGCAGCTGAAATCCATCACGGCCGAGCGGCGAAAGAAGATCGCTTCCCCAACGGCATACATTTCCTGCTCTTTGGCATGCGCCAGCGGCATTGCGAACTTCATCCCGTTGGACTTGTTGGCGATGTAACCGACCAGATCTTCCATATCCGAGACGACACCCGGGCCGCTGAAGCGGCGCTTGATCGCGTCCTTGGTATCGAAGCCCTGCACAGTCTCCATGCACCACAGCAGCCGCTGTTCGAGATCGAGCACTTTGCCGGCATCCGCAAAGAAACGGGGCAACTTGGCATAGGCGCCTTCAAGCTTGCCTGCACCCTCGCCGAGGTCACAGCCTTCGAGCGAAACGTTCTTGGTCCCGCGTTTGGTCGCCCACAGCGCCTCGCCGCGGTCCACGTTCAGAAAGCCAGGATTGGCCATCGGATCGGAGATCATGGCCCGGTATTTTTCGATTTCCTTTTCGGTCGCGTCGGCTGCCGGTTGCGCAAACGCGCCCAATGGCCACCAGACGAGCGCC
This sequence comes from Hyphomicrobiaceae bacterium, assembly GCA_031379035.1. GTDB lineage: Bacteria > Pseudomonadota > Alphaproteobacteria > Rhizobiales > Hyphomicrobiaceae > JABFRJ01. Next base: position 2,665 of record JANNEU010000101.1, read on the forward strand.
GCCACCAAGCAGCTCCACCCAAAGTTCCGCATCGACATTTCCCCCCGCATTGATGCCGCAGATCTCCGGGCAAACCCCATTGACCCCGGGGTTGCGTGTGCCTGCGCTTCCCCTCACTGTAGCGGGGTCAGAAGGTGGCTTGCAAGGTCGCATGCACATACGCTACTTCTGCGGGGTATCGAGAACCTGATGTAAAATCAGGCTTCCGCGCGCCGTCCTCGCCGATTGGATCGCGCCGACTTCGAAGGGGACGGACATGCAGATGCCGCAGCAGCCAAAAAAACTCATGCTTTCGCGCCGCACCGCGCTCGGAACGCTTGCCGCCATCACTGTCCTGCCGCTCGCTGCCTCTGCTGCCCCCGAGCAGGTGATCGCCGAAATCAAGAAGCTCTACGGCGATAAGAAAGCCGTCGAAGGCAAGATCAAGATCGACCTGCCGACGATCGCCGAGAACGGCCTCGTCGTGCCGCTCAACTTCGAAGTCGAGAGCCCGATGACGGAGACCGACTACGTCAAAGCGGTGCACTTCTTTGCTGAAGGCAACCCGAACCCGCAGGTTGCCAACTTTCAGTTTACGCCGATGTGCCCGAAGGCGTCCGCCGCCATCCGCATCCGTCTCGCTTCGACGCAGCGGATCGTCGCGGTCGCCGAGATGTCGAACGGCGACCTGTATACTGCGGCCCGCGAAGTGAAGGTGACCATCGGCGGTTGCGGCGGCTGACGCGGCTCTGCCACTCGCGCCCCATCGTCATTGATCGTTCAAGGACTTGCAACATGGCCGACACCCCGAAACCTACCCCCCGCGTCCGCATGCCCGCCACCGCCAAAGCCGGCGAGATCATCGAAGTCAAAACGCTGATCAGCCACGAGATGGAAAGCGGCCAGCGCAAAGACTCCGCCGGTGCCACTGTGCCGCGCAAGATCATCAAGGAATTCACCGCCAGCTTCAACGGCAAGCAGATTCTCAAGGCCGACTGGCATCCGGCCATCTCCGCCAACCCCTACCAGTCATTCTTCGTCCGCGTGCCCGAGACCGGCACGTTCACCTTCTCCTGGCTCGACGACGACGGCTCTGTCTACAAAGCCGAGCAGAAGGTTACGGTGGGGTGAGACATGTAATACGTGATGAAGTGCAACACGCACAGCTCGCTGTGGGTGCTGGACAGCAGTTTGCTCCAAAGGTCGACTATCTATGATCTCGCGGCGCGATTTTTTGGCAGCAACTTCGGCAGCCGCGACGCTGATGACCTCCGGTGCCATGCGGCTGAGCAGCGCAGCAGCACAAGGCAAACTGACCCAGGCCGATCTTCTCCGCTTCGAGCCGCTTGGTAACGTCACGTTGGTGCATATCACGGATCTGCACGGCCAGCTGATGCCGCTGCATTTCCGCGAGCCGTCGATCAACATCGGCGTTGGCGACGCCAAGGGCAAAGTCCCGCACCTGACAGGGGCCGATCTCCGAACCGCCTTCAAGCTGCCGCCGAAATCGGCTGAAGCGCACGCGCTGACGCACGACGATTTTGCGGAGCTTGCAAAAACTTATGGCCGCATGGGCGGGCTTGATCGCATTGCGACACTTGTGAAAGCGATCCGCGCCGAGCGGGGAGACAAGGTGCTGCTGCTCGACGGTGGCGACACCTGGACCAACAGCTGGACGTCACTGAAGACACACGGCCAGGACATGGTCGACGTCATGAACCTCCTGAAACCCGACGCCATCACCGGTCATTGGGAATTTACGCTCGGCGAGGCGCGCGTGAGAGAAATTGTCGACAAACTGCCGTTCCCCTTCCTCGCCCAGAACATCCGCGACAGCGAGTTCGAAGATCGCGTTTTCCCGGCGCAGAAAATGTACGACCGCGGCGGTGCCAAGATCGCCGTCATCGGTCAGGCCTTTCCGTTCACGCCCATCGCCAATCCGCGCTGGATGATTCCCAAGTGGACGTTCGGCATCCGCGAAGCCGAGATGCAGGCGGAAGTGAATGCCGCGCGCGCCGCCGGTGCCGATCTTGTCGTCGTGCTGTCGCACAACGGTTTTGATGTCGACCGCAAGATGGTGCAACGCGTCTCCGGCATCGACGTGATATTGACCGGCCATACCCATGACGCCGCGCCCGAAGCGATCCAGATTGGCAAAACGCTGCTCATCGCGTCGGGCTGTCACGGCAAGTTCGTCTCGCGGCTTGATCTCGATGTGCAGGGCAAAGCGATCAAAGGCTTCCGCTTCCGGCTGATCCCGGTGTTCTCTGATGCCATTACTCCGGACGCAGAAGTCGCTGCAGCGGTTGCCAAACAGCGCGCGCCTTACGAGGCGGACTTAAAGCGCGTGCTGGGCACGTCTGAAGGCCTGCTGTATCGCCGCGGCAACTTCGGCGGCACGCTCGACGACGTGATCTGCGACGCTATCCGCACCGAACGCGATGCGGAAATCGCACTGTCGCCTGGTGTCCGCTGGGGCACGTCCATCCTGCCGGGCCAATCCATCACGTTCGAAGACATCACAAACGCCACCGCGATGAGCTATCCGGCCTGCTATCGCCAAACCATGTCCGGCGCGCGCCTGAAAGAAGTGCTCGAAGATGTCGCCGACAATCTCTTCAATCCCGATCCCTACTACCAACAGGGCGGCGACATGGTTCGCACCGGCGGGCTTGGGTATGCCATTGATGTCTCCAAGCCTATCGGTCAGCGCATCTCGGCCATGACGCTGCTCAAATCCGGCACTTCCATAGACGCGGCGAAAGACTACACCGTCGCCGGGTGGGCCAGCATCAACCAAGGCACCGAAGGCCCGCCCATCTGGGACGTCGTCGCCAAGCACATAAGCGCCAAAAAAACCATCGCCGCCCCCACCGCCGACGCGGTCAAAATCAGCGGGCATCAGTAACCCTGCGAGGCACCCATGGCCGATCAGTCCGACGAAGAGCCAAAGCGTCCCTCGCGGCGCGGATTCCTCACGGCGTCGGTTGCAAGCGGGGTCGCGGCTGCGACGGCAACGTCGGCGCTTGGGCAGCAAGCCCCCGCCGCCGGAAATCCCAAAAACCTGCCGCCGAAAATCCCCAGTTGGACGCAAGTGCTCGGCGATGGCGTTGCGAAGTATCCCTACGGCAAGCCCTCCAAGTACGAAAAGCATGTCGTCCGCCGCGATGTCGAGTGGCTGACGGCCTCGCGCGAAAGCTCGATCAATTTTACGCCGCTGCACGCGCTCGACGGCATCATCACGCCCAACGGTTTGTGCTTTGAACGCCACCACGGCGGGGCAGCTGAGATCAATCCCGCCGATCACCGGCTCATGCTGCACGGCCTGGTCGACAAGCCGCTGATCTTCACAATGGGCGACATCATGCGCATGCCGCGCACCAATCGTGTGCACTTTCTCGAATGCGCGGCCAACTCCGGCATGGAATGGCGCGGCGCGCAGCTCAACAGCTGCCAGTTCACGCACGGCATGGTGCACAATGTGATGTACACGGGCGTGCCGCTGAAGGTGCTGCTCGACGAAGCGGGCGTGAAACCGACCGGCAAATGGCTGCTCGTCGAAGGCGCTGACAGTGCTGGCATGACGCGCTCGATCCCGATCGAGAAGGCCATGGCCGACTGCCTCGTCGCCTTCAAAATGAATGGCGAAGCGCTCCGCACCGAGCAAGGTTATCCGCTTCGTCTCGTCGTGCCGGGCTGGGAGGGCAATCTCTGGATCAAATGGCTCCGTCGCATCGAGGTGGGCGACAAGCCCTGGTTCACGCATGAGGAAACGTCGAAGTATACAACGCTCATGACGGACGGACGCGCGCGGCAGTTCACGTTTATCATGGACGCCAAGTCAGTGGTGACTAATCCGTCGCCGGAAGCGCCGCTGTCCGTCAAAGGCCGCAACGTGCTCTCAGGGCTGGCATGGTCCGGTCGTGGCACGATCCCGCGTGTGGACGTAACGCTGGATGGTGGCAAGAACTGGCGCGAAGCCCGTATCGATGGCCCTGTGCTTGATCGCTCGCTGACGCGTTTCTACGTCGACTTCGATTGGAAAGGCGAAGAGTTGTTGATCCAATCGCGCGCGCATGACAGCACCGGCTATGTGCAACCGACCAAAGACGAATTGCGTGCCGTGCGCGGCTTGAACAACATCTACCACAACAATGGCATTCAGACGTGGCTCGTGCGCTCAACCGGGGAGACCGAAAATGTCGAGATTTCCTGAGTGGCGTGCAGGCCTCATTTCGCTTGTGCTGTGCCTCGCAGTGCTGTCACCCGCCGCCGCCGAAAAACTCGGGATCGGCCGCGCGCTCACACCCGAGGAACTCAAAGGCTGGGACATCGCCGTCCGTCCCGATGGTCACGGCGCACCGCCCGGCAAAGGCACCGCCGCGCAGGGTGAAGAGATCTTCCAAACCCAGTGCGCCTCCTGCCACGGCGAGTTCGGCGAAGGCAAAGACCGCTGGCCAACCCTCGCCGGTGGTCACGGCACGCTGAAGCATGATCGCCCCGAAAAAACCGTTGGCTCCTATTGGCCCTATGCGTCCACCGTGTTCGACTACATCAAGCGCGCCATGCCATTCGGGAACGCGCAGTCATTATCGAACGACGAGGTCTACGCGCTGACCGCCTACGTGCTGCAACTCAACGACGTCATCACCGACCCGAAATTCGAGCTCAACGCGAAGACCATGCAAGCCATTAGGATGCCCAACGCCAAGGGCTTCTACGACGACGACCGCGAGACCGCAGAAAAGAGCTTCTGGAACCGCAAGCCCTGCATGAAAGACTGCAAGAAAGACGCCACCGTTCTCAACCGCGCCCGCATGCTTGATGTCACTCCTGACAGCAAATCCGGTCCGAAGGTTGATTGAAGATGGGCCTTGGCGCGCACATTGGAATGTGGGACGTAGCTTTGGTTGCGTTAAATTGCTTGACACGACCCACGGCGTTCGCGGTTTTCACCATCCTCGCGCTCGGCAGTTCTGCCCATGCCGCTGACCCAGCCTTTGGCCAATATCTCGCCGGCGAGTGCGTCACCTGTCACCGCGCTGACGGAGAGAACAAAGGTATCCCGGCGATTGTCGGCTGGCCGGAAGATCAATTCGTTGCCGTCATGAAATCCTATAAGGACAAGGACCGGCCGAACGACGTGATGCAAAACATCGCCGGCAAGCTCAACTCAGATGAAATGGCAGCTTTGGCAGCGTACTATGGAAGCCTGAAGGCGAAGAAGTAGCGACAAGAACAGAGCGTTCGCGGCGTGGCGTTCAAATGGCGCGCCGCCCATCCTAAAAAAATGTTCGGAGGAGGAAATCACATGTCACGTCTCAATCGGCGGCACTTTATCAGCGGCTCGGCCACCGCGCTTGGTTCGCTCACATTCGGTGCACCGGCTGTTCTCGGTCAGGGCAAAGCGAAGGTCGTCGTCGTTGGTGGTGGTGCTGGCGGCGCGACGGCTGCCAAGTACATCGCGAAAGACAGTGCCGGTGCCATCGAGGTGACCCTGGTAGAACCGGCCAAGCAGTTCATCACCTGCTTTCACTCCAACCTCGTGCTCGGCGGCTATAAGCCGATGGAGGCGATCACGCACAGCTACGACAAGCTCGCATCGGCCCATGGCATCAAGCTCAATCATCAGGCGGCCAGCGCCATTGATCGCGATAAGAAGCAGATCAAACTCGCCGACGGCTCCACGCTCGACTACGACCGCCTCGTTCTCTCACCCGGCATTGATCTGAAATACGACAGCGTGCCCGGCTGGGGCGAAGCCCATGAGGAAGCGATGCCGCATGCCTGGAAGGCTGGCAAGCAAACGCAGCTGCTGAAGGCGCGCCTTGATGCTGTGCCCGACGGTGGGGTCATCGTCATGATCGCGCCGCCCAATCCATACCGCTGCCCGCCTGGGCCTTACGAACGTGTCTCCATGATGGCGCACGTGCTCAAGGCCGCCGGCAAGACCAAATGCAAGATCATCGTGCTCGATCCCAAGGACACGTTCTCCAAGCAGGGGCTATTCCAGGAGGGCTGGGAGAAGCACTATCCAGGCATGGTCGAATGGATCAATGCCAAAATCTACGATGGCATCAAATCGGTTGATCCGAAAACCAACACGGTGGTGACTGGGTTTGAAACCTACAAAGACGCCGCGCTCGTCAACGTGATCCCGGCGCAGATGGCCGGCAGAATCGCCCGCGACGCCGGTCTCGCCAACGAAAGCGGCTACTGCCCGATCGATCCGGCGAGCATGAAATCCGCCAAGGACGCCAACATCTACATCGTCGGCGACGCCTGCATCCCCGGCGACATGCCGAAATCGGCGTTCTCAGCCAACAGCCAGGCCAAAGTCGCCGCCATGATGGTGCGCGGTGAACTTGCCAAGGCGCAGACCTTCCCTGCCCGCTATGCCAACACCTGCTGGTCGCTGATCCAGACCAACGACACAGTGAAAGTCGGTGGCCGCTACGAGCCCAAAGACGGCAAGATCTTTGCTGTCGAAACGTTCGTCTCGAAGACTGGCGAAACCGCCGAACTGCGTAAGCAGACGCAAGACGAGAACGTGGGTTGGTATGCCGGCATCACCGCCGACATGTTCAGCTGAACCGGCGGACTGAGGACAACCCACATGCGCGGCGATGGTGGACGTGTGCTGAGACCACCATCGCGACGCGACCTGTTTGGGCTCGCAGCCGGTGCCGGTGTTGTACTGTCCGCGGGCACACCGGCACCCGCGCTCGCTCAGGCGGCACCGCACACTTTCAAACTGGGCGCGGCTGACATCACCATCATCAGCGATGGCAGCATGGTCCTGCCGGCATCGTTCGCGCTGCCGAACGTTGATCCGAAAGAGCAGGCCGCTTTGTTCGCTGGGCGCGGCGATCCGGCGGTTGGGATCAAAGGCGAGGTCAACGTTGTTGTGATCAAAACGCCGGGCGCGCTGATCGTCATCGACAGTGGCAGCACGCCGGACTTCATGTCGACATTTGGCAACTTTCCCGACCGGCTCGAAAAAGCTGGCATCAATGCCAGCGATGTGACGCACGTGATCTTTACGCACGCGCACGCTGATCATCTCTGGGGTGTCATCGATCCGCTCGACGACGATACGCGGTTCCCCAACGCGCGCCACATCATGACGGCGGCCGAGCGCGACTACTGGCTGCAGCCGGGCTTGGCGGATCAGATGCCGGATGCGCTCAAGGGCACGACCATCGGCACCGCGCACCGTCTCGGCCTCCTCGCCAAGCGCATCGACACAGTGAAGCCGGGTGCTGAAATCGTGCCGGGTGTGACGCTCATCGACACGGCAGGCCACACACCGGGCCACGTCTCCGTCCGTCTCGACTTCGGTGGTCACGCGCTGCTGATCGGCGGCGACGCACTGACCAACGCCATTGTTTCATTCGAGCGCCCCGATTGGCCGTGGGGGCCCGATCTGGATCGCGCCCGCGCCGCTGCGACGCGCAAGTCACTGCTCGACCAACTCGCCACCGACACGATGGCGCTGCTCGGCTACCATCTCCCCTGGCCCGGCCTCGGCCGCGTCGAACGCAAGGATGGCGGTTTCAGATTTGTGGGTGGGCTGTAAAAAAGGGGCAGATCGATGCATCTGCCCCTTGTGCACTGAAAACCAACGACCTGCCCAGAATCAATTCGCGGCGAAGCAATAGAACAACCCAGCGCCGCCGGAGCTCTTGAGCTGATCGGCGCTGCAGCCGCGTGAGCCGTGCGACGAATTCCACGACGTCATGTGGCGCGAGACTTTCAGGCCCTGCCGGTCGTGATGGCCGACAATCGCCGAGCCTTCACCGTTCTTGGCCCAGTTGCCGCACGTGGTGTCGCCGCCGGCCGTTGAATAGTTGCCGGTTGGATCAGAGCCGGTGAGGATGTCGTGGACGTTCACGGGGTCGCCGCGGCCCGTCAGGACTTCACCCTTCTCAGAGAGAGCGGTTTCTTTTGTCAGCTTGGCAGCGTCGCTGTGCAGATTATCGACGCTGGTGGCGACGACGGTGCCTTTGGCGTTCTGCCACGGACCCTTGCCGATGCGATCACGCGCATTCACGCCGGCATCGCCACCGGGCATGGTTGTCGACAGATAAGCCTTCCAGGTGGTGGCCGTCGCACCGGCCGCTTTGGCGAGTGCGGAACAATGCGCATCGGCACCTTCGAGGCCGCCGAGGTTGGCCCCATCGCCTTTGCCGGCACTGGTGACGAAGAAGGTCATCGCTGCCTGTTGAGCGGAAGCCATTGTGGCTAAGCCGAAAGTTGCGACAACGGCAAAAAACGGAACAAGAAGCAGTCTGTTCGAACGCATGGAAAACCTCACGAGCTGGCAAACACTTTGTCAACGACCAAAGGCTACCACCGCGTTTTGCTGGCGATGCGTCACAACTCCGTGAAGGCGGCGCGGCGACACTTACGCGCCGTCGCTGGTCCAGCCATCAACCAGATTGAGTGAGAGCAGCCGTTCGCTGGTCAGGTCGGCGGATGCGACTGCTGGTCGGAGGTGCGCGCAGAACGCTTGGAAGGCGGCATGCCGCGCTGCAAGGGCGGCGATGGCTTCGGCACGCGATACCGCTCCAAATGTGAGCTGCGTTCCAGGCCGCATCTGCGCAAGACGGCCGAGATCGGCAGTGATGACGGTCGCGATCTTGGGATAGCCGCCGGTGGTCTGGCGGTCGGCAAGCAGCACCAACGGCTCGCCCATGCCGGGCACTTGAATGGACCCCGTCGCAATACCATCAGAAACAATGTTGTAGCCTTGCGGGCCGTGCTCGATTGGCGGGCCATTGAGCCGGAACGCCATGCGATCTGCCTGTGGCGAGACAGCATAGGTCGCGCTCAGAAATGTTGCGCGCCCAGCGTCTGTGAAGTGATCAGCTTGCGGCCCGAGGATGACGCGGATCGGGCCGCCGTCAGTGGCAATCTTGAACGCCGGATCAAGCGCCAGATCCTCCCCGGCAGGTACGGATGCAGCACACGGCAGCCGATCCGCCGCCATGAGGCCGCGTCCGTCAATGCCGCCCATACCGGCCCGCACATGCGTTGCCATAGCGCCGAGATCGGCCGGGACCGCGAAGCCACCGGCCACGGCTAGATACATGAACAGCCCTGCACGGGCCGCGCCAACATCGATCAAGGCACCGTCAGACGCGGTGATCGATGCATGCGGGGCCACGAGCTTGCCGTCGATTTTCAGATCAGCCGGTGCGCCAGCCAACGCCACGCGCACTTCGCCACCGACGACACGAAACCGCCCACCGGCCAACGCGAATTCAACGGTGCCCGTACCAGCGTCGTTGCCGACAAGCGCATTCGCCTCGGCCATGGCCTGGCGATCCATTGCCCCAGCCGGGCCGACGCCGAACCGCTGCCAGCCGAAGCGTCCCTGATCCTGCAACGTGGTGCCGGGCCCGCAGCGCTCGATGAGAAGATGCGTCATGCGGAAATCACTTCTGCCAGCGTTTCGCCCGCGCGGGAGGCCGCCTCAAGGGCTGGCCAGCGGGTGGCCGCAATCGGTTCGAAGACGATTTCGTCACCCGCTGCAAACAGCACCGGCGGATCCCGCCGCGCCATGAATGTGATGACCGGTGTGCGACCGAGCAGATGCCAGCCAGAGGGCATTTCCTGTCCCGCCACGAGCGCCTGGATACCGCCAATCGAGATCGTTCCCCACGGTGTTTTCGCGCGCGGATCGAGCCGCCTGGGTGTGGCGATGGTCTGGTCGAGACCGCCGAGCAGTGTGTATCCTGGCATGAAGCCGATCATATAGACGCGATAAATTGCAGCCGCATGACGGTCGATGACTTGCGTGGGCGTCAGCTTGTGGCGGGCGGCGACATCTTCCAGATCAATCCCGAATTCGCCGCCATAAACGACAGGCACGCGCCAGCGGCGGCCCTTGATCGTTGAGCCATCCAATGCCGGCACTGTTGCGAGCACCCAGCGCTCAAAGGCCGCCCTATCAAACGCGAAGGGGTCGATGTGCACCATCAGCGACCGGTATGTCGGGATCGTTTCAACAAGCCCAGCTGGCTTGGCTGCGCGCAAGGCTGCATCCAGTGCCAGCACACGGGTGTTGAGCACTGGATCAATGCCGTCGCCGAACTCGACAACGACGGCACTGTCGCCGGCATCGAGGAAGCGGACGGGGGCGGACGGTGCGGGCATGCTTTGGCCTGGCGCTGCACTGGCGGGATCCGGACCACATCAACCCTTCGTCATGCCGGCGTCGTGCGGAGCACGCGAAGCGTGACGGCCGGGACCCATGACAAGTCGCAGATGCGGTAGATACCTGCCGTGGGTCCCGGCCTTCGCCGGGATGACGAAGTGGGGGCAGGTGTCACCACTTTCGTTGCACTGCTTGCGCGTGGCAAGCTTTTATGGTCCGCCACAGCATCCGCCGTCACCAGGAACGTCCCATGTCCGTCATCAAGCCTGCCCCCTTCACGACCCGCGTCGAGATCGACGGCACGTTCGGCGTGTGTACCTCGACGCACTGGATTGCCACGGCCGTGGGGATGTCGATCCTGGAGCGGGGCGGCAATGCGTTCGATGCCGGCGTGGCCGCTGCGTTCACGTTGCAGGTGGTGGAGCCGCACCTGTGCGGGCCGGGCGGTGACGTGCCGGTGATGGTGCACAGAGCCGGTGCCGAGATGCCCAAGGTGATCTGTGGCCAGGGGCCGGCACCAGCGGGGGCGACCATTGCGCACTATCGCGGTCAACTGGGTCTCGACATCGTGCCGGGGACGGGGCTGCTGGCTGCGTGCATCCCGGGTACGTTCGAGACGTACATGATGGTGCTGCGCGACTACGGCACGATGCGGCTGCGCGACGTGCTGGCGCCGGCGATTAGCTACGCGACGCATGGCCATCCGCTGGTGGAGCGCGCGGTGGCCACGATCGAGACGGTGCAGGATCTATTTCGCGAGCACTGGCCGACGTCGGCGGCTGTGTACCTGCCGGGTGGCAGGTTGCCGGAGGTGGCGAGCCTGTTTCGTAATCCGCAACACGCGGCGACCTACACGCGCATTCTGGCGGAAGCGGAGGCCGGCGGCGGGGGACGCGAGCAAGAGATCGAGCGCGCGCGCCGCGCCTGGAGCCAAGGCTTTGTGGCCGAAGCCATCGATACCTTCTGCCGCACCAACGAGGTGATGGACGTGTCGGGCCAGCGAAACCGTGGCGTGCTCACCGCGCAGGATATGGCGACGTGGCTGCCGACGGTCGAGGATCCCGTGTGCCTCGACTACAAGAACTATCGCGTCATGAAGCCTGGTCCGTGGACGCAGGGCCCGGTCATGTTGCAGATGCTGGCGCTGCTCAAAGGATATGATCTCGACACGCTCGCGCCCACCGACCCTGAGTTGCTGCATCTGTGGATCGAATGTGCGAAACTGGCTTATGCGGATCGCGAGGCTTTCTACGGCGATCCGAAGTTCGCGGCCGTGCCGATGGAGACGCTGCTGTCGGAACCCTACAATGCCGAGCGGCGCAAGCTGATTGGCAAGACCGCATCGATGGAGCAACGGCCGGGAAGTATCAAAGGCTTTGGCGGTGAGGTGATCGTCAAGAGCATCGCGGATGGGCGCGAATCCGTTTCAAGCGCAGGCGCTGGCGAGCCGACTGTGGGCCGCATGGGGCAGTCGAACGGCGACACAGTGCACATCGACATCATCGACCAAGCGGGAAACATGTTCACGGCCACGCCGTCGGGCGGCTGGCTGCAATCGTCGCCCGTTATTCCTTCGCTGGGTTTCCCGCTCGGTACACGGGCGCAGATGTTCTGGCTGGAGGAAGGGCTGCCCGGCAGTCTCGCACCGGGCAAGCGGCCACGGTCAACGCTGTCAGTTGGCATGGCGCTGCGCGATGGCAAACCGTACATGAGCTGGGGCACACCGGGCGGCGATCAGCAGGACCAGTGGAGCTGCCAGTTGTTCCTGCGTCACGTGCATTCCAAGATGAACCTGCAGGAGGCGATTGACGCTCCGGCCTGGCACATTGAACACTTCCCCGCCTCGTTCTGGCCGCGTGCGGCACGTCCTGGCGTGGTGGTGGTGGAGGGGCGTGTGCCGAAGGCGACTGTCGCCGAGTTGCAGCGGCGCGGCCACACCGTCGAAGTTGGCGGCGATTGGTCGGAGGGGCGGCTGACGGCTGCGTCACAAGACGGCGTGCGGCGGCGGGCTGCCGCGAACCCACGCGGCATGCAGGCCTACGCGGCGGGACGATGAGAGGTTACACAGGCGGCGTTATTGGCACGCCTTGGTTTGCGCGGTGATCCCGGTGAGATACCGCGTCACGGGTTCCGGCTTGCGCCATCCGAAATCTGACAGTTTGACGTAGCCGCCAACGGCCAGGGTCTGCAACGCGCTACCGACCAGTGCGTCACTCTCAGCGAGTTCGGCCGCATAGCTCTCTTGTTTGGCTTTGATCATCGGGTTGAAACCCGCCATGGGGCCGCTGCTAACGCCGTACATTCCACCTGGGCCACTGGATGAGGACATGCCCACCACCAGCGCGCTGGTGCGGGCGTGCCGCGCGTAAAACGTGGTGACATCGGCCACCAGCCGCGCACGGACACTGGCATCGCAGAGGTCCCGATCTGACTTGCGTGCGATGCACGACATGAACCCCGCCGCTGCACTGAGTGCCCCGATGGTGCCTTCGGATTCCAGATTGCCGATGTTGTTTAAAACCAACTGGGCGGCCCCTCGGGGCAGGAACGCCTCGGATCGCAACGTGCAGCCGCCGAAGGTCCACCACGACGCACCGGTGCCGCGGAGCAAGGCATAGGGCATCATGGGGCGGCCGGTCTCTGCCGCGCCGCGCTGATCCCCCTTCTCGATCGCCGCAGCGATGGCATGGTTCCAAGCGACATAGGCCAGCGCCAAAGCAATGGCGACGAGCGAGGCCCAGGCAAACTGCTTGACCTGCACTGGGATGTGCGTGGCCTCATGGGCTGAAGGCGCGTCAGGCATCGGCGCGGCCAGCACCGGAGCGGTGGCCGGAGCGCGTATGCCGCTCCGGATCGGATTGGCGGGTCCGGCGCCACGCTTGCCAAAGGACATTCTGACCGCCGTATCTGGAAAGGCCGTGCAACGCTGCCGGGCCGAAATCGGTGCTCAGCATGTCGCCAAAAGCCTTAAGGGACGATTACGATGACGTTCCGGTGACATCTCCCAATGCAACGCGCGATTGTGGGGACAAGCAGCGGAACCGCTATGGGCCATCTTTTTGATGCCGCATCGGCGGTGGTAGGGTCGCGGCGATTCTATTTGCGGAGCCACTCATGGACAAGATCAACCAGCAGATCGCGCGCGAGCTGGGCGTCAACGTGGCGCAGGTGATCGCCACTGTCGAATTGTTGGCAGAAGGCTCGACTGTTCCGTTCATTGCCCGCTACCGCAAGGAAAAGACCGGCGGGCTTGACGATACCCAACTGCGCAAGCTCGACGAACGCCTCGGTTACCTGCGCGAGTTGGAAGACCGGCGCGCGACGGTGCTGAAATCCATCGAAGAGCAAGGCAAGATGACGCCGGAGCTGCTACGCTCCATCCACGGTGCCGACAACAAGGTGGCGCTGGAAGATATCTACGCGCCCTATAAACCCAAGCGCCGCACCAAGGCGATGATCGCGCGTGAAGCGGGTTTGGAGCCTTTGACAGATGCATTGCTAGCAAACCCCGCGCTCAATCCCGAGACGGAAGCGCAGAAGTACATCGACGCCGGCAAAGAGGTCGCCGATGTGAAGGCCGCGCTCGACGGTGCCCGCGCGATCTTCATGGAGCGCATCGGCGACAAGAGCGATCTCGTCACCAGCCTGCGCACCTGGCTGTGGGAAAACGGCATCGTCACCTCCAAGCTCATCAAGGGCAAAGAGGCCGAGGGCGCGAAGTTTTCGGACTATTTCGACTTCTCGCAGAAGATCAAGGATCTGCCATCACACAGGGCTCTCGCGCTACTACGCGGCCGCAACGAAGGCATTATCGATCTCGGGTTGGACGTCGCGACCGAGCCCGGCAAGCCGCATCCGGCTGAGGGCAAGATCATGGTGGCGTTCGGGCTCAAGAACCTGGATCGCCCTGGCGATAAGTGGATCAGCGACAGCGTGCGGCTTGCCTGGCGCGCGCGGCTATCGGTCTCGCTGTCTGTGGACCTGATGACATTGCTTAAAGAGATCGCTGACCGCGACGCGATTTCAGTGTTCTCCAAGAACATGAAAGATCTGCTGTTGGCCGCGCCGGCTGGCCCACGCATCACCATGGGCGTCGATCCCGGTATTCGCACCGGCTGCAAAGTCGCCGTGGTTGATGCGACCGGTAAGCTGCTCGACACCACGACAATCTATCCGCACGAGCCGCGCAACGACTGGCAGGGCTCGCTCGCAGCGCTCGCTGCCATGGCCATGAAGCACAAGGTCGAGATCGTCGCCGTTGGCAACGGTACTGCCGGCCGCGAAACAGACAAGCTCGTCGCCGAGCTGATGAAGAAAGCGCCGCAACTCAATCTGCAAAAGATTATGGTGTCGGAGGCCGGCGCGTCGGTCTACTCGGCATCCGAGCTTGCGGCGCTTGAATTCCCGGGGCTTGATGTGTCGTTGCGCGGCGCGGTGTCGATTGCGCGGCGTTTGCAGGACCCGCTGGCAGAGCTTGTCAAGATTGACCCCAAAGCCATCGGCGTCGGCCAATATCAGCACGACGTGGATCAAACCGGTCTCGCCAAATCACTTGATGCTGTGGTTGAAGATTGCGTGAACTCCGTCGGCGTTGATGTGAACACGGCATCGGTCGCGTTGCTTGCACGGGTGTCGGGGCTTAACAAAACACTGGCCGACAATATCGTTGCGTTCCGTGATGAGAACGGCGCGTTCGCCTCGCGCGCGTCCCTCAAGAAAGTCCCGCGGCTCGGGCCAAAGACGTTTGAACAGGCGGCAGGTTTTCTCCGCATTATGGGCGGCAAGAACCCGCTCGATGGCTCGGCCGTGCATCCCGAAGCCTATGAGTTGGTCGAGAAAATTGCCGAAGCCACCAACAAACCGCTCAAGGCCATGATCGGTGATCGCGCCTACCTCAAATCCTTGCGGCCACAGCAATTCGCCGATGCCCGCTTCGGCGTGCCGACCGTAACCGACATTCTCGCCGAGCTTGAAAAGCCGGGCCGGGATCCGCGGCCGGAATTCAAGACAGCGACGTTTCAAGAGGGCGTCGAGAAGATCTCAGACCTGAAGCCCGGCATGCAGCTCGAAGGCGTCGTCACCAATGTCACCGCCTTTGGCGCGTTCGTCGACATTGGCGTGCATCAGGACGGCTTGGTGCACATTTCGGAGCTCGCCGACAAGTTCGTGAAAGACCCGCGCGAAGTGGTGAAGGCCGGCGATGTCGTCCGTGTCCGCGTCAAGGAAGTGGATGCCCCCCGCAAGCGCATCGCGCTCACGATGAAGAGCGGGCAGGTCGCGACAGGCGCCACCGCCGGGGCCCACGGTGCACGTCTGCCAGTGACATCAGCCGCGCCACCACCCAAGGGCAACTTCCGCCCCGTCTCCAATCCACCCACGGGCGAAAGCGCGCTGGCAGCTGCGCTGCGGCGTGCGCAGGAGAAGCGTTGAAAATGAACGATTTCAGCGCTGCTGTGTGACTTTGGTTGGTACGAACGATGAACTTGGCCGAATTCAACGATATCGGGGTCGTTAGATCACAGCCTGCTGCCTCCCCCACAGAAGGCCCCTAGAACGCATTTTAAGAGCCACTGATGCAGATTTCATGCAACCCCTCTAGGGGTGTAGCCTAAATACGCTGATGCCCATAGAATCGCTTGTGAATGGCCCTAGCGGCGATTAACTCTGCTGGCTAGCTTTTAACCAGCTTTGTTAGGATTTACGGCCCCATCCGCACGCCTTCGGTCATGGATTGGTCGATCAGCAGTTTGGCGTCTGCAGGTCGCAGCAGGCGCTGGTTGACCAGGCTTTCCGCAGCCGCGGTCACCGCAGCGACGTACGCTTCTTTGGTTGGATATCGCTCTTCGATTGACCGGCGCGGATCGCCCACCGCGTCCCGCTCCGCTTTGGTCTTGGCGAACGGCACAAAGCTGCCTTGCAGCGAGCAGAACCCATCCTCGAAGCGATCTTTGCGGCCGAGGTTCCAGCCCGTGTAGGTGCCGACTGGGGCCTGCAGGTGCACACTGCGGGCGCCGCCGATGTCGTTGCCGTCGCTATCCACCTGCGGGACCAGCACGCCATAGCTCGCCGTCGAAACGCGCGGCGGTTCGACGGTGATCACACCCGAGGTATCGCCGGCACGCCAGCCCGAGCCATAATCCACCACGTGCAGTGGATTGAATACCAACCGGTTCTTCAGCTCCGGGCGGGGGACATTGCTGTAGGTGTTGGCCGGGATGATCGGGAACTGCACGCGATCAGGTGCCACCAGCGTTCCGTCCGCAATGCGTGGCACAGCGCTGCTTGGTGGCGCGATGTCTGACGCGATCCAGTCCTTGAGCCCTGTCAGCAGCGCCCGCATCGTCCAACGCTGCGGATTGGGATTGCCTTGTTGCTGGCAGTTGCCAAACGGCGGTGCGGTCGGCAGCGGATAGGCCGCTGAGCCGTGTTGCGTGCTGGCCATGATGAAGGTGCGCACGTTGGCTGGGTCCGCGATGTCGCGCCGTCCGAGCGGATCGGTCAGCCCCAACGACTGCCGGCCCTCCCAGACTTCCAGCGCCGTCGCCACGTGAAAGATACGCGGGCACGTATTCGTCTCGTTACAACGGTCAAGCACGCCCTGCGTGCGGTTCGTGATTGGATCAGACTGGCGGGTGTAGCTGAAGGGAAAATCGTAAGCCGGATACAGATGATCGACCTGATCGCCCCAGGCGCGGCCCGGCTGGCTGAAGCGGACGTTGAGTGGCATTAAACCGCCGCCGATGTGTGGATAGGCTCCGTCGTAAACGCGCTTGCCGTCCTCGCCATGATTGAAGCCGAGGTGGATCATTGAGCGGATCATGCGGCCCGATTGCGATGTGCCGAGAATGATGGATTTGGTCCCCGTGCGATAGGTGGGGTTGGCTTTACCCGCGTCATCGTTCGCACGTGCCTTAAAGAACGCGCCGACGTCGCGGGCGGCAGCAAACCCAAGCCCGAACACGCCGGGGTCTTTCGCGCGATAGATCAGTTCGTAAAGCTTGCCCGGCTGGAATTGCGCCGGGTAGCAGATCTGCGTGTCGCTGGCGCGCACCGCGCCGCCATCAGCGCAGTTGCCAAAACTCCAGTCGGCGTTGGCGATTGCGACGCGCGGGGCTTGTTCTTTGGCGCGCATCGTCAGCGTGGGGACAAAGCCATCGGCCAGCGCCGTGCGATTGTCGGTCGAAACCGTCGGATAGCTTTTGGTCACCATGGTCGTGAACCAGCCGCTCGACAGGTTCAACGTGCGCGTGGGCGCGCCGGTCGTCAACTCGGCACGCACTGTGCCGGTGATCGACGTTCCGTCCGCATTCTTGGCGATCGGCACATCCAGCAGCATGCGGCCTTCGCCAGGTGCCACGTCCGGCTGCCAGCCGAACCAGATCAGCGTGTAGCCTTCCGCCATGAGGAAGCCGTCGCCCGCATCGGTCAGATTGTTGTACGCTTCGAGATTGCCCGCGACCTTGTCGTTGAAGCTGTTGACCATCAGCTTGCGGCCACGGTTGTGCACTTCGACGATCTGGACGCCATTACCCTTGGCGAGATCCGCTGGCTTCAGGATGGCGATATCGGTGGTGTATTCGACATTGCCGCGGGCGTTCTTCGGTGCCCGGCCAATATCCTGGATGATCGCGTTTTGCGGCAAATTCGGATTGACCTCGCCGTAGGCCCGGCCGATCAGCTTTACATATCCGCCCACTGCACCGAACGTCTTGCCGCCGAACGCTGGCTCTTCCGACGTGATCTCGATGCGAGTGATACGGGCTTCGGCATCTGGCGTTATGGCCGGCACTGCAGCCAACACCATGAGCGCCAATTTTGCCCGTCTGATCGCCTGCATCACGCGTCCCTCGCCATATTTTCGATCACGCTAACAAGTCACGCGCCCGCTCCGCCAGCCCCAAATTCTGGCGCGGCCCGACGAAACACCGCCTTGGCCGCACTTTGGGCCGCACTTTGGGCCGCACCTTGGGCCGCACCTTGGATGCTACCTTACCCATTGAGCCGGGCCGCAGGCTTCGCTACACAGCGCCCATGCCATCGACTGGGGCCTGCGCCCTGGAGCCATCAAAAGGGCCTTGCCGCCGATGTCCAACCGCCGCCTTCATCCAGCCCAGCCGAAATCCTTCGCGTTCACGCCCGAGAACGAGGCATGGGTCGCGCACACGGTCGCCAAATACCCGCCTGGCAAGCAGGCTTCTGCCGTCATTCCGCTGTTGATGCGCGCGCAGGAACAGCACCAGAACTGGCTGCCCGAGCCCGCCATCCGCCTGGTCGCCGAAAAACTCGGCATGGCCTACATCCGCGTCTATGAGATCGCGACGTTTTACACCCAGTTCCAGCTCGGCCCGGTCGGCAAACAGGCCCACGTCCAGGTGTGTGGCACGACGCCCTGCATGTTGCGCGGTGCTGAGGGGCTGAAAGACGTCTGCCGCAAGCGCATCCACCCGGACCAGTTCCACCTGTCGGCCGACGGCAATTTCTCGTGGGAGGAAGTCGAGTGCGCTGGCGCCTGCGCGAATGCGCCGATGGTGCAGGTGTTCGCTGACACCTTCGAAGACCTGACGCCGGAACTCCTCGAAAAAGTCATCGACGGCTACGCCAACGGAAACCCGCCCAAGGCCGGCTCGCAGACCGGCCGCACAGCCTCGTCGCCGGCTGGCGGCATGACCGCGCTGACCGATCAGAGCCTCTACGATGGCTCCACCATTGGTGCCTGGCAGAAGCGCCTCGTCGAGGCCGACGCCAAGGCTGCCGCGGCAACGGCTGCCGCGCCGCCTGCGGCTGACAAGAAAGCCTGAGACCTGCCATGACCAACGCGCCCAAAGACCAAACGCCGCTGCCGTATGGCCCGATGGCCTTGCATGCGGCCATCGCCGCCGTGGTGTTCTTCGCGCTCAACCGGTTCATGTTGGAGCAATCCCTCGAGACCGCGCTGATGTGGGGTGCTGTCGCGGCACCATTCGCCGCCTATCTGGCCTACACCCAAGCACGCCGCTGACGCAGCTCGGCTTGCGTGCACAGGAGCCGTGATTAGGGCACGGATTGTCCTGGTGCTGATTTACAACGCGCTTTTAGCGAACTAACGCAATCATCAGCCGAGAGATTGTAAGCGTACCGCGTGCATGCAACTTTTCCACAGACGTTTTTTGTAATCTGCGTTCGTCAACAAAGTTGTGAGTAAGCGTATGCGTATGTCTGGACTGACCCTCGGGCGCGGCGCAGCCGTGCTGGCGTTTTGTTTCAATTTCGTTGCCCCTGCCAATGCCCAAAGTGACCGGTTCACAGGCACCTTCGGCGGATTTCACGGCGGGTACGGATTTTCTGCCAAGTCTGACGAACTCGGCGTCCGCAACTTCAAAACGGCTGCCTTCGTTGACAACTACGGCCCCTTGCGTCCGTCGGGAGCCTTCGGCGGCGTGCAGCTCGGCCACAATTTCCGCACCGGCAACCTGATCCTCGGCATCGAAGGCGACCTGTCGGCTGGCAAAATCTCCAACAGCCATAGCGAGACCAGGTCAGGTCTCACTGTCACCGGCAAGGGCGATATCAACAGCATGGCGACCTTGCGCGCCAAGCTCGGTTTCACGCTCACGCCCTCGATGCTGGTCTATGCCACGGGCGGCTTGGCCGTCGCGCGCTATGACTATCAAATCGCCTACAGCGGCGCGCTCAATGGCACCTTGTCTAAGTCCGACACCGCGCTTGGCTGGGCCGCTGGCGCGGGCGTTGAGTTCGCCATCGACCGCAACTGGTCGTTCAAAACGGAAGCACTTTACGCCAACTTCCAAAAGGCCCGCACGATCAATGATGGCACCATCTCCACCATCCAACATCTCCAGCAGGGGCAAGTGCGTCTCGGCTTGAACTACAAGTTCTGAGTGCCAGGTGCGGTTGAAAAAATGGGGCCACGCGGGCGTCGCATATCCGGGATCTTCCCCCGGCGAATTTGTGCGCTAATCTCCCCACATACAGAGGCACAGCGAAAAAACCTTCTACGTTTAGGTAACCGCGAGCAAGCCGCGCGGCGTCATCTTTACTGGCATGACCAGCGACCTCTCCGGTCGCGTCTGGGAGCATCGTACACGGGTGCTCGATGGTTTTACGAAGCGCTATTGGGTTGATCGCCTCGTGTATTTTGAGCCGCACGATGCGGTCGAAGTTGCCCAACGGCGCGAATGGCTTTTGAAGCGCTGGCGGCGTGACTGGAAGATTGAACTGATCGAAAAAACGATCCGACTTGGGCAGCGATCTCTATCCCGATGCTCTGCGTCTCGACGGATTTAAGCCGTAGGTACAATTGGTGCTTCACGTTCGGCTGGCGAAGCCGGATATTTAGCCCGCGCTGAAGCGCGCAGCCCAAATTCCGGGAAACCAAACGGGAGGGCTATCTCTCTCTGGCCAGGACCGCCGGACGACATCGCTCTTGCCTACGCTCGAAGCTGAGGGGTGACCTGACAGTCGTCAAGAGTTCGGCAGCAAACGGAGGCGGACCGTCCGGCATCGGAGTGGCGGCGCAACGCTTGAACCTGACCCGCTGCGGAAGTGGCGAGACTGGAACTTGCGCACCGCTGCCGCGTCGACTTAGTGACCAATCGGGTCCATGCTGAGCAACGCTTCACTGGCGACTTACCACGAGTATCGCCTCAGTTCATCGGCGTCGCCTTAACGTACGCGACAAGCTGCTCAACTACCTTGCCCCAGCCCTGACTGAAGCCCATCTTCTCATGCGCCTCGGCGTGTTCCTTTGTCGTGTGTACCGCAGTGGCGGTGTATTTGCAGCCACCGTTGCCATGTGGCTCGAACGTGAGCACAGCGGTGAAGAACCATGGAGCCAATTTGGGGTCGAGCGGTCTGAAACCTGGACCGAGCGCAGAGGTCCAGACAAGCTTACGGTTCGGTACGATTTCCAAGTAGCAACCAGGATGTGCTGGAAGCTTGTTGCCATCCGGATCTACCATTTGCGCGAAAAACTTGCCGCCGGGCTTCAGATCAATCTCGCACTCGACTGTGCGATACGGCATCGGACAAAACCATGGCATCAAATGCTTGGGCGTCGTCCAGGCCTTGAACACCAACTCTGGCGAAACGTCCACTACGCGCTCTAGCACCAGGTCTTGCTCATTCTTCAGTGTCATTTTCGTTCTCCTTCATTGTGAGCAGATGCGCATCAAGTTGGTCGAGACGGCGCTCACAGAGTTCTCGCCGATTCGTCATCCAGTCCTCGGCTGCCTGCAGAGGTTTTGGCGCGAGTTCGTATGTCCGTACGCGACCAGATTTCTTTGATTTCACCAATCCGGACTTTTCCAACATGCCCAAGTGCTGCGTAAAGGACGGCAGCGCCATGTCGAATGGTCGGGCTAGTTCGAGCGTCGATACAGGCCCACGGCTCAAGCGCTTGAGCACCGCCCGGCGCGTCGGATCCGCCAGCGCCTGGAACACTTGATTGAGCTGCTTGGTTTGGTTAGGCATGCTCTTGACTATGCGCATGTCCGATATTTAGGTCAATACCTAAGTGATGAGTCCTTGGCGGGCTGGCTCAGTCGACCTTGAAGGTCTCTTCCTGGCTCAGTCCGCTTTCGGTCTTGGTCGCGGCACGGCAGTGGCAACTGAGACAGAAGCGGGCGAAGTCAGTGAGCGCGCGGTGCGCGGCCTGCTCTTCTCCTTCCAGCGGGGCCTTCCAGCGCGGACCCTTCCTGCTTGAGCTTTTCTTGGGAGCGAAGCGCAACATCACGCTCGGGCATTAGACCTTAACAACACCAATAGATTGCAGTTCATCGCGCGTCTGGCACGCTCCCATCACCTCACGGACCGGGGCGGATCTAGACCGCGAAGTCCCCGTGGGGCGCTGCGCAGTCAAGCGGGCCTGTTGCCAAGGGGCGGTTTCCCCACGACGTTGCGTCCGCCGCGCTCTGGCCCCGGACTTTTTTGGGGGATGGTGAGGACAAGGTAAGGCGGGGACGCCGGGGCCGGTGTTTGCATTTCCCGGTTCGGCGACTATCGTCTCAGCGCACACCCACGCTGGAGTTCCCCCATGTCAGACGTCGTTACTCATGCACGCCACGGCGCGGTCGCGGTCATTTCGATCAATTCGCCGCCGGTCAACGCGTTGAGCTATGCCGTTCGCAGCGGCATTGCGACGGCCCTTCAGGCCATCAAAACCGACGGCACCGCCAAGGCCGTGCTGCTGTGGTGCGATGGCCGGACGTTCGTCGCGGGTGCCGACATCACCGAATTTGGCAAGCCATCGAAGCCGCCCATCCTGCCCGAGGTGATCTCGGCAATCGAAGCCATGCCGATCCCCGTCGTTGCGGCGATCCACGGCACGGCACTGGGCGGGGGGCTGGAGCTGGCGCTTGGGTGCCACTACCGTGTCGCCGGACCCGACGCGAAGTGGGGCCTGCCGGAAGTGAAGCTCGGTCTGCTGCCCGGCGCTGGCGGCACACAACGACTGCCCCGCGCGATTGGGCCGATCCCAGCGTTGAGGGCCATCGTCAGCGGCGCGCATCAACCCGCCAAGCTTGGTCATGCGTTGGGATTGATTGCCGAGATCATCCCTGGCGACCTGAAAGCCGGCGCGATCGCGTTCGCTGAAAAAATGGCCGCGCAAGGTGGGCCGCATCCGCGCCTGCGCGACGACACCTCGAAGCTGACAGCCGCACGCGCCGATCCCGCAGCCTTCGATGCAGCGGTTACCGAGGCACTCTCAAAATCGCGCGGGCTTGAAGCGCCAGCCGTCTGCGCGGAAGCGGTGCGGATGTCGCTCGACACGCCGCTCGACGAAGCGCTGACCAAAGAACGTGCGATGTTCATGAAGCTCGTCACCGGCGAGCAATCGAAAGCCCAGCGCCATCTGTTCTTCGCAGAACGCGAAGCGGGCCGCGTGCCGGGCGTGGGACCGGACGTGAAGCCGCGCACGATTGCGTCGGCCGCCGTGCTCGGTGCCGGCACCATGGGCGGCGGCATTGCGATGTGTTTTGCAAGTGCGGGCATCCCTGTCACGCTGATTGAGCAGACCGACGAAAACCTGCAGCGCGGCCTCGGCATCATCCGCAAGAACTATGAAGCGAGTGCGCGGCGCAGCGGCGGCGATGCGGCCAGCGTCGACAGGATCATGGCGCTGATTACACCCAAGGTGGGCCTCGAACACGCTCGTGATGCCGACATCGTTATCGAAGCGGTATTCGAAGAAATGGCGTTAAAGAAGACCATTTTTGCGACCCTCGATAAGGTCTGCAAACCCGGCGCGGTCATCGCGTCGAACACTTCGTATCTTGATATCGACGCCATGGCAGCGGTTACCAAACGCCCGGGTGACGTGCTCGGCATGCACTTTTTCTCGCCAGCCAATGTGATGAAGCTGTTGGAGATCGTGCGCGCGAAGGCCACCGCGCCCGACGCACTGGCAACGGCCATGGCGGTCGGCCGCAAGATCAGCAAGGTGCCGGTGGTCGTTGGCGTGTGCCACGGCTTTGTTGGCAATCGCATGCTCTCGCAGCGCTCCAAACAATCCGAACTGCTGCTGCTTGAAGGCGCGCTGCCGCATGAAGTGGACGCCGTTGTGACCGGTTTCGGTTTCCCCATGGGGCCGTTCGCGATGGGCGATCTCGCCGGCCTCGATGTGGGCTGGCGCTCACGCAAAGATCGTGGCGTGCGCGCCGAAATCGCCGACACCATCGCCGAAGCGGGACGCTATGGGCAGAAAACGCAGAAGGGCTATTACCGCTATGAAGAGGGCCGGCGCGCGCCAATCCGCGATCCCGAAGTCGAAGCGATTATCGTTGCGGCGTCGAAGAAACTCGGCATCACGCGGCGTCCGATCTCGGCTGACGAAATCCTTGGCCGCATGATCTATCCGATGATCAACGAAGGCGCGCGCATCTTGGATGAAGGCATTGCCGCCAGGCCGGGCGATATCGATATCGTCTGGATCAACGGCTATGGCTTCCCCATCGCCAAGGGCGGACCAATGCATTGGGCCGATAGCGTGGGACTGGCCAAGATCCGCGACGATCTCGCAGCCTACGCCAAGCGCGCCAACGACCCGACGCTGGAGCCGGCACCGTTGCTCGTCAGGTTGGCGGGCGAGGGCAAGGGGTTCGCAACTCTGGCACAAGGGAAAGCCTGATGAGCACGCACACTATCGCTGCAAACTCTCGCGGTCATCGGATGCGCGCCGTCCTCGCATCACTGTGCTTGGCGATCACCATGGGCATCGCGCCAGTCGCGGCCCAGATCATCTCCGTGCCCAACGACGATGCCGCGATGGAGGCGGCCATAACAAAAGCGCAGGCTAGTTTGCCAGTGTTCTGGGAGACGATAGCCAAACCACAACCCGGCGACGACCGGTTTGCGGTCAAGATCAAGTATGCGACGGGCTCCAAGTCCGGCGAGCACATCTGGGCGGGCGACGTGAAACGCGCTGGCGCGAACGTCACCGCGACAATCAGCAATACGCCGCGCGACATTCCCAATCTCAAGAAGGGCCAACGCGTGACGGTGCCACTCGATCGGGTCACCGATTGGATGTTCTTCCGCAACGACAAAATACACGGCGCACAAACGTTGCGCGTGCTGCTGGCGCGCATGCCACCCGATCAAGCCGCTGACTGGAAATCAAAACTCGCGCCGGAGTGACCAAGCCTCCGCAGGCTCTCATAAAATTACAGGATCACCATCCACATGACCGCAGCGCCCTCTTCGATTGTTGAAACACGCTGGTGGTGGGTGCGACATGCGCCGGTGCCGGACGGCGGCCGCATCTACGGCCAGCGGGATCTCGATTGCGATTGTTCCGACGCCCGCGTTTTCCGAGCGGTGGCGGCGCGGTTGCCAGCCAACGCGGTGTGGGTGACCAGTGCGCTCAAGCGCGCCAAGCAAACGGCGGCGGCAATCCATGCGGCGTCCGACGGCAAGCATGTGCCAGGGGAGATTCCCGCCCATGTGGCCTTGAACGAGCAACATCTTGGCGAGTGGCAGGGCCAGGAGCGCAACGCCTTCCGCAAGACACAGGGCATCACGGCGATGGATTTCTGGCTGACAAAGGGCGACGCGAAAGCACCTGGTGGCGAGAGTTTTCCTGATCTTTTCAATCGCGTCGTGCCCGTGATCAGCGATCTCAATACGGCACACGCCGGGCGCGATATCATCACGGTGACGCATGGCGGCACGATCCGCGCGGCGCTCGGTCATGCCCTCGGCGGTCCGGCAACGATCGCGCATGCGTTCACGATCGACAATTGCTCGATCTCGGTCATCGAGCATCTCAGGCCGCAGGATGGATCAAGCTCTGGTGTCTGGCGGCTCGGCGGCGTCAATCTCAGGCCTTGGTTGGCGGAGGGCGGGCGTTGAGTTCAGACGACGATGCCTTCGTTCAAAAGAAAAAGCCGCGCGCAAGTGCTGCACGCGGCTTCGATGATCGGCAGTCACGATTGATGTCAGGTCCCGGTTCCCCGGCCAACGCCGAAGCGCGACCAGAAATCGAGGGTGGCGTTATTCATCATCGACATCATGCGCCACGGCGCGTTGGCGGCGGCATTGAAGTGGTCATTGTGTTGCGTATGCGCTTGCGTAGACGCCGGCTCATACACGTGAGTTGGCAGAGTTGGCAGCAGAGTTGTGCTCATCGCAGGTCCCATTGCTTGCCCTATCGCGGGCATGGTCCGTTCGATGACATCAAGGCTGTGCTCCGCCAAGCGCGTGGCGAATTCGACGGGCGTGACGTTCGGCACGGTGATGGTGGCAAACGCCGGCTCTTCGCCGCCGATCCAATCGCCGTTATCGACGACATCAGCCATCGACGCCGACGACGATTGCATCTGCATGATGCGCGCGACAATTGGCTTGCCCTTGGTGCGCGGATCGAAGCGGCGGAGGAATGTCGCCATGCGCGGCGCAATCTCGTTGCGGAAGCGCGTGCCGTTGAACACGCCGTAATGACCGACTTTCGGGCATTCGTAGTGCAGCTTATTGGCCGCCGGGATCGACGAGCACAACTCGATGGCCGCGCTGCACTGGCCTTTGCCGGTGATGTCGTCGTTCAGCCCTCGATGGTCATCAGCGCGACGCGCTTGATGGCGGCGAGATCGATGCGGCGACCGCGGTGACGCATTTCACCCTTGGGCAGATGATGCTCGACGAACACCGTCTCGATGGTCTGCATGTAGAATTCGGCGGTCAGGTCCATGACGGCGAGATATTCGTCATAGAACTCACGGTGCTTTTCCGCGCCGTCGCCATCGCCATGCACGAGATGCAGGAACAGGTCCTTGTGGGCGTTGACATGGCGATCGAGGTTCATGGTCATGAACCCGGTGAGCTGGAGAAAGCCCGGATAGACCTTGCGACCATAACCCTGGGCTGGCCACGGCACGGTCGAGATCACGTTATTGCGGAACCACTCGGTTCCCTTTTCTTCGGCGAGCCGGTTGACAGCCGTGGGGCTGCGTCGCGTATCGACCGGTCCACCGGCAAGCATCAGCACGTGGGGAACGTTGGGATCGCCAGCCGCTTCCATGCTGGCAATTGCCGCCAAGACGGGCACCGATGGTTGGCAAACCGCGAACACGTTCACATCGCCGCGGAAGTGGCGGAAGATATCGCAGATGGTGTCAATGTAGTCGTCGAGATCGAACGCACCGGCAGTGGCGGGCACGTCGCTGGCGTTCTGCCAGTCGGTGATATAGACGTCGTGGTCGGGCAGGAAGGCTTCCACCGTGCCACGCAGCAGCGTCGCGTAGTGACCCGACATGGGCGCAACGAGCAGCAGCTTCGGTTGATCGCGGGCCGGACCGGTCGCTGGCTCAGACTTGCGGAACCGCACGAGCCGGCAGAACGGCCGCTCCCACACAACCTCTTCGGTCACCGACGCGCGGCCATCTTCGACCGGCGTTTCAGGAATGCCAAATACGGGCTTGTCATAGCGCCGGGTGGTGCGTTCAAAGACCTCGCAGTACGCCGCAGCGCTGCGGCCAACGGGCGTATGTGTGAATGGATTGAGGGGGTTGCGAAAGAACATGCGGTAGCTGTCGGCGGCGGCGCGCGCCGGCTTAACAGCTGCATGGCTTGCGACATACCAGTGATAAAGCAAGGTAGAACTCCTTGGGATCCCGGTTCATCGATCCGTTGACGTTTTATGCGGCAGTGCCCGCACACATTGTGCAGGGCAGCATAACGAAAGACATCACCTTAACAATCCTAGCAGAGAGACCACGCTAAGAGAGTTAGTGAAGAGTGACCTGATTCGCGTATCATCAGAAGTGGTTAATGCAAGATTTCAAGAGGACACCGCGTCGCCGCCCAACCTGCAAAAACTCACTTGCAAGCGGCTTGGCTACGTTTTGCACAAGTAAATCATGTCGCTAATCATACCGCAGCGCAACAGTCTGGCTGTGCCTTTGGGAACACTACCGGGGTAAAATTACGACATGCGCTGTCTGGTGTGGTCACGCGCGTGTTTGAATTGATTGGGAATTTTTTTACTCGTCGCAAGAACTTGAAGCTGTCTTTCCTGCTGGGACGACTGACGAGAGAGACGGCCGCTCGGCGTCAACACGCAGTGCTGCCCGTGCCGTGGACGCAACAATCGCAGCCGCGCGGCGATGATATTTGCCGACGCGGTCACCGATTCTGTAAGGATGCTGGCTGGGACAGTCGCTGAATTGGCGCACGCGGCTGTCGATCATCGCGCGCGCTGCAGGCCAAACTCGTGTCAAACACTCAAGTTATCGCGCCCACCAGTGCCGAACGCGAGGAGCGTCGCGCCATTTTCGGCGACGGCGGGTTGCGGCTGCAGACGTCGGTGCGGCTGCGGTGGTTTGCGGTCGCGGGGCAGTTGATGGCCGTCGCGCTCGTGCACTTCGGGCTTGGGTTTCCAGTGCCGTTGAGTGCCTGCATTGCCGCAATCGCGCTCTCAACCTGGGTCAACATCTTCCTGCGGCTGGCGTATCCGACGCCATATCGTTTGCCGACGCGACTGGCGACGGTGCTGCTGGCCTACGATGCGCTGCAGCTGGCGGTGTTGCTTTATCTTACTGGCGGGATCGACAATCCGTTCGTGTTTTTGCTGGTCGCGCCAGTGACGGTGTCGGCTGCAACGCTGCCACCGTTCTCGACGATACTGCTGGGCGCGTTGGCTGGCGCGGCCTGTCTCGCGCTGACGCAAGTGCACTTACCGTTACCGTGGATGCTGGGCATGCCGTTTGAGCTGCCGCGTGTGTATCGCTGGGGCATTGCTGTCAGCGTGCTGGCGAGCATGGTTTTCCTTGCGTTGTATGCGTTTCGGTTGGCCAAGGAGTCACGACAGATGTCGGCAGCGCTGGCGGCGACGGAGAGTATTCTCGCCCGCGAGCAGCAATTGCATGCGCTTGATGGTTTGGCCGCTGCTGCGGCGCATGAACTCGGCACGCCGTTGGCAACGATCACGGTTATTGCAAAGGAACTCGGACGTACGGTGCCGGCCGACAGTGCGATGGCGGAAGACTTCGCGCTGCTGCAATCGCAAGCCGTGCGCTGCCGCGAAATCCTCCAGAAATTGACGCGCAGTCCGAACGAGAAAGATCCCTTTCACGGCCATGTCACGGTCATGCAGATGATCGAAGAAGCAGCGCAGCCGTACCTCAACCTGAAAAGTCAGGTCAAAATTGCAGGGCAACTACCGGATCTAACGGAGATGACCGGCGACCCCAATGGTGCTGCAGAACCACTGGGTGAGCGTCGGCCTGGCGTGATCTACGGCATTGGCAACCTGATTGAGAATGCGATTGATTTTGCCACGTCGGAGGTGCGCGTGACTGGCCGCTGGAATGGGCGCGAGGTGGTCGTCACCGTCTCGGACGACGGACCAGGCTTCCGGCCGGAAGTCATGGACACGCTGGGCGATCCGTTCGTGACAACGCGGTCGTCGCGCTCGCGGGCGGCGAAAGAGGCGGGTGCGTCGGCGGGTCTTGGGCTCGGCTTCTTCATTGCCAAAACGCTGTTGGAGCGATCCGGGGCACGACTGGCGCTCGACAACCGCGAAAAACCAGAAACAGGTGCCGTGGTCACCATAATATGGCCGCGCGCGGCCTTTGAAGCGCCGGCAGCCGGTTGGCGGATCAAAAAGACTGCCGTTGCAGGCCTGCCATCGCCTGCAGCCTGATGGCAGACCAACTTTTTTGGTCTATGGTGTCGCTTAAATTGGAGATGCACAGATGTCCGAGGACCTGACCTACAAGCCGGATGAGCTGCCGGCTGATCGATCATTGGTGATCGTGGATGACGACAAAGCGTTCCTGCAACGCCTCGGACGCGCCATGGAGCAAAGGGGCTTTGAAGTGCGTATGGGCGCGTCAGTCGCCGAAGGCATTGAGCTGATGCGACAGAAGCCACCGGCCTTCGCCGTTGTCGATCTGCGGCTGGAGGATGGCTCAGGCCTTGATGTGCTGGCGGAATTGTGCCGCCTCAAGCCCGACGCCCGGTCTATCGTGCTGACTGGCTACGGCAATTTCGCGACAGCAGTTTCGGCTGTGAAGCTCGGCGCGGTGGATTATCTTGCCAAGCCTGCTGACGCCGATGAAGTGACCGACGCGTTGCTGGCACCGTCCGACGAACGCGCGCCGCCGCCGGAAAATCCGATGAGCGCTGATCGCGTTCGCTGGGAACACATCCAGCGGGTCTATGAACTCTGTGATCGCAACGTCAGCGAAACCGCACGCCGTCTCAACATGCATCGCCGTACGCTGCAACGCATTCTTGCTAAACGCGCGCCGAAGTAGGGCGGGCGTTCACAGTCCCGCAGCGCCGCGAACCTCTCGCGCACTTAAGCATGGTGACCCGGAACGCTTGGCTTCGGCGGCTTTGACGAGGCTGATCAATCGCTGTGTGATCGGCGCGGGCATGGTGTATCGGCGCGCGATTTCCAGGATCGCGCCTTGCAAGTAATCAATCTCCGTCGTTTTCCGCCGCTCAAGATCTTCCCACATGGATGAGCGCGCCGTCGGATCAATCGCCAGCATGCGCGCCGCAACGGTCTTGAAAATCCAGTCGGGCAAACGCAGCACATGCGGGATCATCGCGGGCCGCACGGCACCGACTTGGGCTGGGGCAATGCCGGCAGCGGTCAGCACGGCTAAGGCTTCGGCAACCTGATCGGCCAACAACAAACGCCAAGGCCTGCTCGCCAACTGCTCTTTCAGCGGCAGGCCCGACAATGCATTGAGCGCGTTGTTGAGATTGAGCAGCAGCTTGCCCCACGCAATCGCGCGCATATCTGCCTTTGCGACAACCTCAAGACCCGGAACGTCTAACAGCGCGCGCGCCGTGTCGTGCCCGGTCGGCATATAAATGCCGCCGCTGGTCGCACGATGCACAATCAAAGGTTTGGCTTTATCTGCATCATCGAGCACCGCGTTGAACATCACGACGCACGGCAGTACGGGTCTGGGCATCACACGTGGGGCCAGAACCTCCTCATTGCCGATGCCGTTCTGCAGGCTCATTACGATGGCTGTCGGCGGCGCATGTGCGGCGATCGCATGTCCCAACACTTCCGTATCGCCGCGCTTCACACACACGAGCACGAGGCTGGCGGCGGCGAGCGCGGTCGCGGCGTCGCACTCCAATCGCAGGCGCGTTGGCTCGACGACCCGATTGCGGCCGTCCAGATCGCTGACGCGCACGCCATGCAAGCCGATATGACCCGCGCGGGCAGGCCGGACGAGCAGCGTCACGTCCCGACCGGCGTCCGCAAGGACAGCGCCGACATAACATCCTATGCTACCGGCACCGGCGATGACGATCTGGTCGGTCACAGCGTCAGCCCATGACGGCCGCGTCGCACTTCGCTATCAGACGTCCTGCGCGCTCATCGTCGAGTTTGTCGAGCGGCGGGCGCATGCGCAACCACCCGCGATCTTTGGTCCGGTGGGCAATCAGCGTTTTGACTGCGGACAAGACTGGATAGCTCACGATCACATCGACAATCGCCTTGATGGCGGGATCATCCTTGCCCTCATAGACCAACGGTCGCAGCCGCTTGGCCTCGATGTTGGCGAGACCACAAATCGCACCCTGTCCGCCTTTGCGCACGATGTGGGCCAGATCGCGCTCATCGCCGATGAGAATGGCGAGATCACCGTGCTTGGCGATCAGCGCTTCAGAATGCGCCCGGTCGCCTGACGAGTCTTTCACACCGCGCACCACTTTCGGGAACGCGATTTTTAACCGCCCGATCAGATCCAGCGACAGCGGCACGGCTGTCTGGCCGGGCAAATGATAGAGGATGACGTCACGCGCCGCGTCGCCCAGACTGGTAAAAAGCTCCGCGTGCCAGGCAAACAGCCCTTCGTCGCTGACGTTCTTGAAAAAGAACGGCGGTGCGACCAGCAAATGCTTGCACCCTGACTTGAGCGCTTGCCGGCACTGCTGCGCTGCATCGCCTACTGACGATGCCATGATGCCGACGCCAACCTCGCGCCCCATATCGAAGCCTGCCGCCTTAAATGCTGCGAGCGTTTTCACGCGCTCCTCGAAGCTGACCGAAAAGCCCTCACCGGTCGTGCCGAACACCGTGATGCTGTCACAGCCGTCCGTCCGCACCCGCCGCGCGTGCGCAACAAGGCGCTGCATATCAATCGCACCGTTCTCATCGAAGGGCGTGGAGATGGCACAGCTCAGGCCGAAGCGCGGTTTGGTCATCAGGGTCTCGTCAGTTGCAGTCGTAACGTTACAGCACAGGAAACGGTACTCTTTAGCCGTCCTTCAAACCACCGGCCGACAACCCAGCTACAATCTCACGTTGGGCAATGACAGTAACCAGCAGCACAGGCAACGTAACAAGCAACGCCGCCGCGGCCAACGGTCCCCACGACAGCTGCTCGAAGGTGAGCATGTTGTACACAGCCGATGGCAGCGTACGCGTATTTTTCCCGCCGAGCACCACCGAGAAAATGAAGTTGTTCCATGAAAAAATGAAGGCCAAAATTCCGCCGACGACAATGCCGGGCCGCGCCAACGGCAAGGCGATGTAGCGGAAGCTCTGCCAACTGGTTGCGCCATCGACCAGCGCTGCGTCTTCCAGCTCCTGCGGCACACCCTCGAAATAGCCGATCATGATCCAGACGATGATGGGGATGGTGATCACCAGATGGGTGATAATCAACGCCCAGATGGTGCCAACGAGCCCCAACACCTGAAATAGCAGGAATAGGGGGATCAAGTATGATAGCGCCGGTGTCATGCGCGCAATGAGGATGAGGATTGCGGTTCGATGTGCCTTGGCCCGGGCAATTCCGTAGCCTGCGGGAACACCAACTAGCAATCCGACAAGAACCGCACCGCCGGTCACCAGCACCGAGTTCCAGAAGTACTGCATCATCTTGTTTTTATCGAACACGCCGACGTAGTTCTCCAACGTCGGCGGCTTGGGAATGAACACCGGCGGGAACGCGATGTTGTCGATGTCGTTCTTGAGCGACAGCGAGAGCATCCACAGGAACACCAGGATCGCCGGCGAGACGAGGAACACGACGGATATCCAGAGCCCGATCCGCGCGCCGAGCGTGCGGCCTCCGACCGTCGAGCCGAACATCGATTGAGAGACGAGTGGTTCAGCCATGATGTCGCCTATATCGGTCGGGCAGCCCGTGCGCGCATTGTGGCATCCTCGACGACAACCATAGTTGCCGAAAGATTTGTTCCATATGCCGCAATTGCAGCCGCGACCCGGTTGGATTTGAAGATTGGATCGAGATTTCTCGTTCGTAATAAAATGACACCCGCATTAGCCAAGCCCCTTTGAATAACCAACGCCCCGAAATCGCGATCATCGGTGATGATCGTCCGGTTTTCCTGCTCCGCTCGAGAGAGCACGTCCACATCGCCAGCGCCCGGGGTCGACTCAAGCACGAATTCGACGTCATGGCCTGACTGACGCAGGCGCTCGACGAGAACGGGGTGACAATTCTCGTCCGCCAGCAATCGCACAAACCTACTCTCCCGCTTCCAATGCCAGCTCGCTGGTATGTTTGGAAAGGAACTCGGAGGCGTACGCCTGCGCGGCGTGGATATCCTCGACTGCAATATGTGGATGGGCCTCAAGAACTTTGTGTTCCGACCATCCGCTACCAAGTTCTTTGAGGATCAACTCGACCGTAATCCGGGTCCCCTTGATGCAAGGTTTGCCGACCATGATCTTCGGATCGATCGAAATGCGTTCGTGTTCCATGATACAGCCCTAACCTATGGCTCGGTTGATTGCCAGCTGCCGGGGTCACGTCCGCTGGGTCGCGTCAGGTGATCCACTTCGATTTTTGCCTGAGATACAGCAGCAGCAGCGACAGCGCGATGATGATCACAAAGAAGATGACGACGACCGCCGACGCATAGCCGATGTTGTAGAACTGGAACGCTTGTAAGTAGAGAAAGTAGTTGAGTGTCTCGGACGCCGTGCCCGGCCCGCCTTGGCTGATCACCGCGATGGTATCGAACACCTTCAAGCTATCGATCGTGCGGATCACCAGCGCGATCATCACATAGGGCAGGATCAGCGGCCAAGTGATGAAGCGGAACATCTGCCAGCTGGTTGCGCCATCGATCAAAGCACTATCGTAAGGGTCGGTCGGCAACGCCGCGAGCCCGCCCAGCACGATCAGCATCACCAGTGGCGTCCAGTGCCACACCTCGACCATCACCAGCGTAGGGATCACAGTATTTGGATGATAGACCCAGAGCTGCGGCGGTATCCCCACGAGCGACAATAGATAGTTGAGCACGCCTAATTGCGGGTGGAACATCATCGTCCACACCAATGCGACGGCCACCGGCGTCGCCATCATGGGCATCACGAAGATGGTCCGCAGCACACCTCGGAAGGGAAAGTTGCGGTGAAACATCATCGCCGCCCAGATGCCCAGCACGATGGGAATAATCACCGCCAGCGCGGTGAACCAGAACGTCCGCACCAGCGATTCAAGAAACCGATCATCGGTCGCCAGCTTGATGTAATTCGCGAGGCCGACAAACTTGTGGTCGCCACCGACCTTCCAGTCATGCAGGCTCATCCACAGCGTGAACAGCCATGGAAACACGATCACCGAGCCAATCAGCGCCGTGCCCGGCAGCGCAAAGGCCCAGTAGTGGCGAGCGAAGGTATAAACTGTCTCGGGCTTGGCTTGCGCGACTGCGATTTCCGGTGCCGAGGGGGCGTGCCCTTTGGTTGTATCGCTCATCGCGCGTCGCCGGCGGAGGTGTGAGACATGGTCATCACCCCTTCGCCACCTTCGCACGCTCTTCGGCGACCAGTTCCTTCTTTGACAACTTGCCGACCGCCGTGCGCGGCAGCACAGCGCGGAACTCCAGATGCGACGGTTGCTCGTACTTTGAAATCTTGTCGGCGAGAAAGGCCTTCAACTCATCCAGCGAGAACTCCGCCGCGCCGGGCTTGAGCATGACGAACGCCTTCGCCGCCTCGCCGCGATAGGCATCGGCGACACCGATGACGATCACTTCGGCAACCGCCGGATGCTCGTACATCGCCTCCTCGATATGGCGCGGGTACACATTGAAGCCGCCTGATATGATCATGTCCTTCTTGCGGTCGACAATTTCGAAGTAGCCGTCGGCATCCATCTTGCCCATGTCGCCGGTCAACAGATAGCCGTCCGCGAACGCTTTGGCGTTCTCCTCCGGCCGGTTGTGGTATCCGGCGATGACGTTGGGTCCCTTGATGCGGATCTCGCCCACCTCGCCGGGACCGAGAATTTTCGTCGGATCGTCGAGCGCCACGATATCCAGCAGAATGCCGGGCATCGGCACGCCGATGGTGCCGAACCGAAGGGTGCCATGCGTCGGAATATTGGTGCCGGCCGGTGCCGTTTCCGTCATGCCCCAACCACCACCGAGCGGCAGGCCGGTCAGCTTCTTGATCTTCTGCTCAATCTCGACCGGGCACGGCGCGCCGCCCGACGCAATCCGCTTCAGCGACGACAGATCGCGGGTCTCAATGCCGGGATGATTGGCAATTGCGATCCACATGGTTGGCACACCGGGGAACATCGTCGCCTTGTACTTTTCGATGTCGGCAACGACGGCTTCGGTCTCGAAGCGTGGGTGCAGGATCAGCTCATAACCTGCGGTGATCATTGTCAGCACGACCGCTGACAGCGCATAGATATGGAACAACGGCAGCACTACGATGGACTTGCCGTTCTCGGCTTCAAAATGTCCTTGTGGCATACCCCACACGCGGTAGATCTCGCTCGCTGCGTAAAGATTGCCGTGCGTCAACAGCGCAGCCTTAGGGAGGCCCGTTGTGCCGCCGGTATATTGCAACAGCGCCACGTCGCCGGCCTTTATCTGCGGATAGTCTGATGCCGTGAGCGGTGCCGCATCGAGTAGCCCTGCCGCCGACACCAAGCGATCTCCGGCTGCCATGCGCGGCGCGGTTTCGCCCACACGCCAATAGGCATCTTCGCCGATGATCACCGTATCAATCAGCCCTGCTGCGCCGAGCCCGGCGGCCAGCTTTTGGCCGGCACCGGCCATGGCGCCAACGTCAGTGGTCGCCAAAATGCGCGCGCCCGTATCCTTCAGCTTGTGGACAATCTCGCGCTCTGCATCGAGCGGCGAGATGTGCACAATCCGCGCTCCGAGCTTCAGGCCGGCAAAGAACAGCACTTGATGCCACGGCGTGTTCGGTAAGAACAGCGCCAGCGGCTTGCCCGGGCCAACGCCGAGCGCGCGCAATCCCGACGCGGCCCGATCAACCAGCGCGCCAAAGGCCGCATACGTCAGCGTCCGCGTCCCATACGTCAGCATCGGCCGGGGCCCGTAGGTGGCGATCGCATCTGTCAGCAACGTGCTCAACGTTCCGACCCGCAACGGTGCGTCCCAACTGACGCCTGGCGGATAGCTTTTCTCCCACGGATAGGGGCGCGTCATGACGGGATGCGTCGGCGCAACATGATGCGGCATTCATTCTCTCCCAGATGCGGATCGCAGGCTTGTATTCGCCTGCGTTTCCAGGAAAGCTAGGCCGTGCGCCAGGGTTGGCGCAAGCTCCATTTCTGCTCCCACTTGCGCAGCTGCCACTCATCCCGCGCTAGGACCTTACACTCATGGCTCAGCTCACGCCTTTCGACCTGACCGGCCAGGTCGCTGTGATCACCGGCTCGTCCCGCGGCATCGGCCGCTCGATCGCGGAGACCATGGCCCAGATGGGTGCTAAAGTTGTCGTCTCAAGCCGCAAGGCGGAGGCGTGCGCGGACGTCACGACCGGCATTCGAAAAGAAGGCGGCGAGGCGACCGCCATCCCCGCCAACATCGCCAAGAAAGCTGATGTCGAAACCCTCGTCGCCAAGACCGTGGAGACCTACGGCCGTCTCGACATCATGGTGGCTAACGCGGCCGTATCCCCCTATTTCGGACCCATGATGGGTCTCGATGATGAGGCTTTCGACAAGACGATCAACACCAACGTGCGCTCGGCGTTGTGGCTCGCGCGTTTGGCGTATCCACACATGAAAAAGCAGGGTGCCGGTTCGGTCATCATCGTCTCGTCGATCGCCGGCCTCCGGCATGGTGCCAATATCGGTATGTACGGCATCTCAAAGGCCGCCGATTTCAGCCTCGCGCGCTCGCTTGCCGCCGAGTGGGGTCCCGACAACATCCGCGTCAACTGCATCGCGCCGGGACTCGTCAAAACCGATATGGCGCGCGCCTTGTGGGAAGATGAGAAGCGCCGCAAAGCCGTCGAAGCGACCACCCCGCTGCGCCGCCTCGGCAACGTTGAAGATATCGGCGGTATTGCAGCTTTTCTCGCCTCGAAAGCGGCAGCCTACGTTACCGGCCAAGTCATCGTCGCCGACGGCGGCGTGACAATTGTTTGAAGGCCTCAGGAACGCAGATGATGGACGATGATCTTGAAGCGCGCATTCGCTCTGGCAAGGCGCTGTTTGAATCCATGGGCGGCTATCATGTGACCGGCTGGGATGCCGCCAAGAAAGAGGTGACCTCAGCATTCACGGTTCGCCGGGAGTATTGCCACACCAACGGCACCATCGCCCAGGGCGGCTTCATCACCGCCTGGCTCGACGCCGCCATGGCGCACGCCGTGCTGCATGACAGTGATCACACGCTCAACGTTGCCAGCCTCGAAATCAAAGTCAGTTTCCTCGAACGCGTCGGTCCGGGTAACGGCATTGCGGTGGGTCGCGTCGTCCGCCGCGGCAAGCGTGTCGCCTTCATGGAAGGTGATCTGTTCAATGCCGACGGCAAGCTCGCCGCGCAAGCCACGTCAACCGGCATGCTCGTACCCAGCAGCCCATCCGCCGTGGCCATGAAAGGCCCATGATGGGCCTGCCGTGACCATCACCATTGTCATTCCGACGCTCAACGCCGGAGCAGACCTTGAGCAGTGTCTGACAGCGCTCGGCAGCGATGATCTTATTCTGATTGTCGATGGCGGCTCGACCGATGCGACGGGTGAGATCGCGTCGCGTTTTGGTGCGACCTTCGTCGCAACGCCGCCCGGCCGGGGTACTCAGTTGCGCGCAGGCGCAGGCGCGGCACGCAGCGACTGGCTGCTGTTCCTGCACGCCGATACGCACCTCGAACCCGGCTGGCGTGACACCGTGATGGCCCAACTCCAGCGTGCTGACGCGCACGCCACCGCCGCTGTTTTCCGGTTTGCTCTCGACGACACTTCTGCGGCTGCCCGGCGTCTTGAACGCATGGTCGCCTGGCGTGGCCGGGTCCTCGGCCTGCCCTATGGCGACCAAGGCCTGCTGATCCACCGCACGCTCTATGATGCCGTCGGTGGATTTCCGGACATTCCGCTGATGGAAGATGTGGCCATTATTCGGCAGATCGGCCGCCACCGTCTGGTCCACCTGAACGCCCGCGCAATCACGTCAGCCACACGCTGGAAGCGCCACGGTTGGTTGCGCCGTAGTGCACGCAATCTGACGTGTCTGAGCCTGTATTTTGCTGGCGTATCGCCCGAGATCATCGCAAAGATCTACGGGCGTTGAGGGGCTCAATTCGGTGCCGGAGCTGGATTTTTAAGCTGGATCATGCATGGGCACACCCAGGTCTTGACCGGCATGCAGCAGCGCGCGTTCTGCCAACGCGGTGATCGTCAGCAGCGGATTGCAACCCAGCGAGCGCGGGATGATGGCACCGTCGATCACATAAAGGCCTGCATGCACCGCGGTGCTGCCTGCACTTGGCGATGCATCAAACACGCGAGACTTGTGTTCGACGACGCCCGAGCTGCGATCCGAGCCCATTGCTGCACCGCCCAGCGGATGCGCGGTCGCTGGCTGGTGTCCCATCACTGTGCCCGCGAGCGGGTTTTTCACATACGAGCCGCCGACCGACGTTACCAGCGTCTCCAACGCTGCATCGAGCCGCTGATAGACGTCCTGGTCCTTCGCGCCGGGCCACGACAGCTGTAATGCATCGTTCTCCAGGTGGAAACGGCCGGACGCATCATCATGCGAGACCGCGAAAAACGTCTGCAGGCTCGCGAAAGGTCCCTTGTAGACGCCCGAAACGAGCGATTGCAGTGCGCCGAGCAGGCGGCCATTGGGCACAAACAGAACCGGTAGCATGGGCGCGAGGGCTGACGGCACCACACCGTCTTGAATGATCAGTTCGCGAGATAGGTCGTTCGCATCGCGAATTTCGATCTGCCCGGACACGGCGGCGCCGACTTCCAGCCCAGGCACTTTCGACGGGTGGCCAACCGCCACACTGCCGACCGGCATATTGGCACCATAGCCAAACGCAATGATGTCGCCGTTGGCGGAAAAGCGCCGGCCGAGCTGGTCAGACAGTGCCAGCCCGCGGTCCCGCGAGCGCAAGAGAATTTCAGTGGAGCCCAACGAACCGGCGGCCAACACGACGACAGCGGCAGTTACCGTCACGTCGCTCGCGCCGGTTTTTGCAATACTCGTATCCGTCAGAACAATCCGCCAACTGCCGTCGGTATTCTTCGTGACATACCGCACTTGCGCCTGCGTAAAGATCTCTGCGCCGTGTCGCTTGGCCTCGGGCAGATAGGTCATCGCCACCGTGTTCTTGGAGCCCACGTTGCAGCCGCCGCAGCAGTCGCCGCAATTGGTACAGGCGGGCTGCGCAACATCCGCGGGATTGATCGTATCCTCGAAACTGACCGTGACCTCGGGCGTGATGGGCGGCACACCCAAGGCAGCGCTCGCGGCGTCCAGTGCCTTGAACTTCACCATCTCGCGAGCACGCGGCCCCACGGCCGGACGCAACCAGCGGCGCGCGCGCGCAAAGCCGGTATCTAACAAGCCGTCCTGCCGGATCGGCTCGGGCCAGACTTCATCAGCAAACACACGCGCATCGGGCTTTAGTGCAACACCAGCGTTGATCAATGATCCGCCACCCAACCCGCAACCGATGAGCACGTGCATGTCATCGCCGACGCGGACGTCGTAAAGTGCTGAGGGACTTCCCAGATTGACGCGCTTGCCACGCACCTGCATCTCTTTGCGGAGATCAGGAAAGCGTCCAGGAAACTCGCCCGGCAGAAACTCGCGGCCACGTTCAAGTAGGCACACGGATTTACCAGCGCGGGCAAACCGCGCCGCTGCGACACCGCCGCCATACCCGGAGCCGACAACAACAACATCATAGTGCCGTTTGATTGCGCTCAAATCGGATGCGAGACGTTGAAGCATCGCCGAGTCAAACCGACGCGGCGTTGAGCAGCGCGCTGCAGATGCCGTTGACGCTCAGATTTGTTGTCCCCAGAGCTGATGTACCCGGACCTGTTGCGGCAACCGCGATGTCGCAGCGGATCGTGTACATCATTCGAGCATCTCCTTGCGATCCAACTTTCACGGCACTCAAACCATGACTGCAGACTGAATCGCAAGGGCGTTTATGCTGCGCTGTTTCAAGCGTGGCCAGGTTGGGCGCGAGCGGTGATCTTGGCCATGCGAGCTTGTAGCCGCCCATGCGACGGGATGGGCTCGAGGGTCACCGCCGGTTCGGCGTCTGCGATAGGTTTGCGCCGGATCAGCGGACGCGACTTCGCGGCTGGGGCGAGGGCTGGCAATGGGCCAACATGGCGCTCCGCTGGTACCGGTTCGCTCACAACGACCGCCGCAACGGTCGCGTCGTTTGCCAAAACCGCTGCTTCATCCCGCGTGGTGCGTTCTTGCTCGGCCGACGCCACGGGGGCCGGCTGATGACCTGACGCGCCACGCCAGCTGCGCGCCAGCCATAATGCAGGCCGTTCAATCAATTCCCATGACAGGAATGCCAGGATCATCGTAATCGCGATTGTTGCTGCCAAAAGCGACACGATGTTCACACCCGGCCACACCTGAAGCACAGCCTGCGTCACTGGAAACGAATAGATGTAAACGCCGTAAGAGTAGTCATGCCGATTTGTGAAGGCGCGCAGCCCGCCAAAACGCTCGGTTGCGAGCCAAAGAAGGCCATACCCAAGGAAAATGGCTGACATGATTTCTGCCAGGTCAGTGCCCCAAGCCAGCACGAAACCACCCGCTAACACTGGCAAAGGCTGCCACGCAATACGTACGTAGTCGCGCAGCAGATAGGCCGCGACACCCGTTCCGAAGAACAGTGAAAAGTAGGTCAACAGTTCTGGGAAGGATGCGGCGTGAGACAGGCTCGGCCGCACCATCAACATCAATGCAGCCCATACTGCGAGGGCAATGCCAGTCACTGTTCTATTGGCTTTCAAGCGCCATGCAATCGCCGCGAGACCGCCGAGCATGAGGTAACAAGCCACTTCGTATTTAAGCGTCCAGAGGGACTGATTGATCGCGCCGCCCACCGGATTGAGCGCGAAGACCCCCGGCAACATTGCCGATCCGGTGCTGAGAGAAAGCGTCTGGAAGACATAGTTTGGGACAGCCGCCGACAGAAAGTAGCCCGGGAGACCGAAGAAGCTAAAGGCTGGACCGGCGACAAAGGCCGTCACGAGCACACAGACGAACAACGCCGGGAAGACGCGCAGCGCACGCGCTCGGACATAGTCCATCAAATCGCGACGGCTCATGAGGCTTTGCGTCACCAAAATTCCGGACAGGATAAAGAAGCCCTGCACCGCGTATTGGCCCAGACTGTAACCGGTCAGCCCCACCAACGGTTCTGCTGTGTGCTGGCCCGTCGCGAGGAAGATCGTGTGAGAGACCAGCACTGCCATCGCCAGCATGAACCGGAGTACGCTAAAACTATTATTCTCGGGCTGCAGAATGCTGGCCAGCCGCGGGCTATCGGCCCATGGCCAACGCATCGCACTCCATTTCGCAGGCAATGCCACAACCGGCGCACTGTCAACGACGGTAGGGGGACTCCGTCGCAAAGGTGGGGGGGCATAGCGGGGTAGGCGAGAATTGCCCATGAACGGACTCCGGGTTGGAACGACCAAATCGAAGACTGGACATGCAGGGCCCGTGCCAGCACCCAAGATGCTAGGGTCGTTCCGGTTTTAGTTGAACCGCGGAACGACCCTAGCTCTTTGTTTGGTCGTGCTTCTTTCGGGAAAACCGCTGCACACCCTCGGATCAAGTCCGAGGGCAAGCTTTTCCCGGAAGCACGCTAAGGGCTACGCCCTGTTCAGACGCCGCCAGCTCTGCAAACGGCGCGCCGCTTCGGCCATTTCACTGGTGGCACCGGCGTAGGAAAAGCGAACGAACCGGGCCCCGCGAGACGGGTCAAAATCGAGGCCGGGCGTCGCCGCCACGCCGGTTTCTTCAAGCATCAGTTTGGTAAACGCGAGACTGTCGGCAGTGAAGTCACTCACATCGGCATAGAGGTAAAAGGCACCATCCGCCGGCACCAGCTTGCCAAGCCCGGCCTTGGGTAACTCAGCGAGCAGCAGCTCGCGATTGGCCGCATAGACCCGCCGATTGGCGTCGAGCTCTTCAAGTCCGTCAAAGGCACCCAAGGCTGCGACCTGGGCAACAGTGGGCGGGCAGATGTATAAGTTCTGTGCCAGCCGCTCCACGGTCCGCACCAGCGGCTCTGGCACGACCATCCAACCAACACGCCAGCCGGTCATCGAAAAGTACTTCGAAAAGCTGTTGATCACGATCGACTCGGGCGCATGGCGGAGGGCGGTGTCTTGCGGCACGCCCCATGTCAGCCCGTGGTAAATTTCGTCGGAGATGAACCAGAGGCCGTTTGAGCGGCACACAGCGGTAATCTCGGCGAGCCGCTCAGGCGTGAGCATCGTGCCGGTCGGGTTGTTGGGGCTGGCGAGCAGCAGGCCAGCGAGATTATGTTGCGTTGCGGCTGACTGGATCTGCGCGGCCGTCGGCATCCAACGGTCGGCCGCGGTCGTCTCGATCAAGTGGGATTTCACACCCAGAGACGTCAGGATGTGGCGGTAACAGGGATAGCCCGGCGACGGGAGACCAACCGTTACCCCGACATCGAACAGCGCCAAAAATGCCAATACGAAAGCCGCTGATGAACCCGCCGTCACCACAATGCGGCCAGGGTCAATGTCGAGGCCATACCAGGCCTTGTAGTGCCCGGAGATCTTCAAGCGTAATTCCGGCATTCCGAGAGCAACGGTGTAGCCGAGGTTTGCACGTTCCATCTCGGCCAGGACGCGCGCGCGGGCTGCCTTCGGTGCTGGCGTCGCAGGCTGGCCGACTTCCATATGGATAACGCGCTCGCCGGCTGCTTCCCGCGCCGCTGCTGCTTGCATGACGTCCATCACGATAAACGGCGCGATGTCAGCGCGGGCCGCGGTTGCGAGTGCCTGGCCCACATCGCGTCGCGAGCGCTGCGCCGTCAATGCAATGTCCATGGTCTGTTCCTTGCCGGCTTTCGGGCCAATTATGGGGCCAGTTATGGGGCCGGTTATCGGCAATTGTTGCTCTGTGACTGCAGGCTCATTCGGCGGGCGACAACGTGCCGCCGCAATCCGTCCGCGATTGCGTGTCACTTATAGCCACGTGACTCGGTATCGCCGGGCCTTGTGCGTGACCGTGTCGAGAGGCTGTGGCATCTATAGGTCGAGCTTCCAGGGTTGGCCAGCGCAAGACCAGACCGCCTGTTGAGAGAAAATGACCTGCGCGCGGCCAGGCTGTGCCCAGGTTGTGCCATGAGGACATGATGATCATGAACCGCAAGCTGGCACGCTTGGCTCACTGCATTGGCGCTGTTGGGATATCGCTTGGTCTCGTGCTGGAGCAAGCGTCAGGCCCGGCCGCCGCGCAGGGTCTTCCGATGATCCGCGATACCGAGATCGAGAACCTGCTGAAGGACTACGCACGTCCGTTGTTCAGAGCCGCCGGTCTGTCGGCGCAGAACATCACGATGCGTATTATCCGACATGAGAGCTTCAACGCATTCGTCGCTGACGGCCGCAACGTTTTCATGAATACCGGCGCGTTGCAGGTGGCCAAAACGCCAAACGAGATTATTGGCGTCATCGCGCACGAAACGGGCCATATCACTGGCGGACATCTTGCGGCTCTGCGGGCGCGCATCGCGCGTGACCAAACCAAGGCGCTGTTGATTGGTGTGCTCGGCATCGGTGCCATGATTGCCGGTGCGACTTCAAAAAGCGACAGCGGCCGCGAGGTCGGGGGGCTTGGTCAGGGTGTCTTATTCGGCGGCGGTGAGGTCATTACCCGTGGCATTCTGTCGGAACGCCGATCGCAGGAAGCCGCGGCCGATCAGGCGGGGCTTAATTTTCTGCAGGCGACTAAGCAGTCCGGCAATGGCATGCTCGCAACTTTCGAACGCTTCGCGCAGCAGGAGTACGTGTCCGAGCAGCAGATGGACCCCTTCGTGCGCAGCCATCCCGTTGCGTCGACGCGCATCGCGCAGTTGCGCGACAAGGTTGCGCGAAGCCCATTCGTAAACCAGAAAGATGATCCGGCACTTCAGTTGCGCCATGACATGATGCGCGCCAAAATTGCTGGGTTTCTAGATCGACCTC
Source organism: Hyphomicrobiaceae bacterium (assembly GCA_031379035.1). Lineage (GTDB taxonomy): Bacteria > Pseudomonadota > Alphaproteobacteria > Rhizobiales > Hyphomicrobiaceae > JABFRJ01. Next base: position 46,740 of record JANNEU010000101.1, read on the forward strand.
AGACCGTCGCAAATTCTTACCCCGCCAGTGACCGCAGTCTACCAGCGCGCTATGCTCGTGCGATCGCCGCCAACTGCTCCGGCAAATGCGACACTGCCATCGCGCAAGTGGATGCGTTGATTGCTGAGCAACCGCAAAATCCCTATTTTCATGAATTGAAGGGCGACTTACTTTACGCTGCGGGTAAAGCACGTGAATCTCTGCCACATCTGCGCAAAGGCCTGCAGCTGGTTGGGGGGCAGGCACCCATGATGGAGGTTAACCTCGCCCAAGCCTTGCTAGCAACGCAAGACGCGGCCGGCTTGGAAGAGGCTATTAACCTGCTGCGCAAAGCCAGCATCGCGGATGACGACAACTCACAGGCCTTTCACTTGATGGCGACAGCGTACTACAAGAAGAATTTGCAACCGCAGGCCACGCTGGCCGCTGCCCAGGGGCACTTTGTCGACGGGAACTACAAACAAGCCAAGATCTTCGCCAAGCGCGCCCAGGTCGGACTTAAGCAAGGTTCGCCCGAGTGGATAAAGGCAGAAGATATCGTCACATTCAAACCGCCCGAGGAAGGTTGAGTCCGCTCGCGCTTTGACATCTCCATTCAAACTCCAGCCCCCACCATCAGGATTATCCATGGACACCCCCAAGAGCCCCGCCGGCGAACAGTCTGCGACCCGTCACACGCCGGCACCCGTTGCGTCCACTGGATCCAGTCGCGCCCCAATCCTCGCGCTTGCCGGCCTCGCGCTCGTCGCGGCGTTGGTCATGCGTGTTACGCAGCCGCCGACTGCGGTTACGTTGCCGTCAGACCGGGCGGCGGTGTCGGACATGGCTGCGGTACCGGCTCAACAAGGGACTGCCACACTCCCGGCAGCGCAAGCACCGACATCGACGTCGTTCTCCGCCGAGCAGCGGCGCGAGTTCGAAGCGCTGATCAAGGACTATCTCCTCAGGAACCCTGAAGTGATGATTGAAGTCCAGACCGCGCTTGAATCTAAAATGGAAAAAATCAACGCAGAAAAAATGGCTGTCTCACTCAAGGAGAATGCCAAGGAGATCTTCCAGTCGCCGACGGCACCGGTGGCAGGCAATCCGAAGGGTGACGTCACAATCGTTGAGTTCTTTGACTACAATTGCGGCTACTGCAAAAAAGCGTTGCCGGATCTCGCGAGCGTGATGCAAGCCGATAAGAACGTGCGGGTTGTTCTGAAAGAATTCCCAATCCTCTCGAAGGGATCAGAAGAGACCGCCAAGGTTGCGCTTGCGGCGAAGATGCAGGGCAAATACTGGGATTTTCATGTCGCCATGTTGAATACTCCCGGCCAAGCCAATGAGGCCAGCGCGCTGAAGGTTGCAGAAAAAGTTGGTGCTGACATGGCTCGCCTGAAGAAAGATATGGGCTCGGCCGAGGTCAAGAAGGAAATCGACGATACGCGTGCGCTCGCCCAGAAGATGGGCATCAGCGGCACACCACACTTCCTGGTCGGCGATAAGGTCGTTGCAGGCGCGCCGGAGAATTTGTCGGAAGAGCTGAGCAACAGAGTGAACGATGTGCGCAAGGCGGGCGGCTGCAAAGTCTGCGGCGGCTGAACCATTGGACTTGCAAGGTCTACAGCGGCCGCGACAGCTCCTGCTGGAGGTCTGTCGCGGCTGCGTTTCGTTCGATATGTCAGCTTCGGTGAGGGCCGGTGTTGGCGACACCGCAATCGGTTCCAAAGGCCGAGCCCGTGCGCCAATGGTCCATTCGCGCAGTAGCACTGCGATGCCTGAGGCTTACCAACGCGCGTAGGCTGTTGTTGCCGGATACCGATTGTCTCGAGCCAGCCATGTCAGGGACCATTTATGCCGCCCGAACGCCTGACCATCCGCGCTCTGCATCTCGGCGAAAGCATCGATAGTAAGGGTCTTGAGCGCGAAGATGCATTTTCCAAGACCCCGCTGGGGTTCCGGACCAACTCTGATGGCGTTGTCGTTATCTTCAAAACCGGCAGCATCGCTTTCGTGAACCTTACACCCGTCGAAGAAGAGGACTTGGTCCGTGGTCTGGGTGACAGGATCAAGGCTCCTTTGGACACCCGGGAAATTGAAACCGCGACGATTGACGTCAAACCCGCTGAGGACGACGGCGTTTCAACCAGCGGTGTCATTCAGATAAAAGCGGCCGATCCGACACGGTTGCTACTGATTGCCGAAGCGCTCGCCATGTCGGTGGCGCTTGCCTATGACGAGCGGCGGGTCGCTTCGGCCTTCGAACGCGTGGAGCCGATCGCCAACAATCTGATCAAGCGGCAGTTGTCCGGCGCACTGCAGCCTCAGATCTATGAGGAAATCGGTGAGGCCCTCCTGGTGCAGCACCGCCTCGCCAGCCGCGCCGACCTCGACGACAAACCGGATGTGTTGTGGGATCGCCCCGAACTTGAACGCTTCTGGGCCAAGCTCGTCGATGAGTACGATCTACCGGCGCGGGCCCGCGCGGTCGGCCGCAAGCTGGACGTGATCCGAGGCAGTGCTGACACTATCACCGATCTCGTGGCCACGCGGACGAGCCATCGCCTCGAATGGTATATCATCGGGCTGATCACATTCGAGATCGCCCTCACCCTGCTCGACAAGTGGAAGTACTTTAGAGGGTCGTAGCCCTTGCACTTCTGCGCGGCGCGTTATGTCATGGTGGCGTCAGAGAACGCTGCCAATGCCGATGGAGCCCGTCATGACCACTGCCCTACCGGCCGACGATGCCGGCAAATTTGAGATCCTTAAGTCCAGACTGTTCACCGCCGTTGTCGGCGACGTCTTGGATCAGATGGGACTGAAACGCCAATTTCTACCGCCCGGTCTTGCACCGTTGAAGCCGGATCAGAAGATCGCTGGGCGTGCCATGCCCGTTCTTGAAGCGGACGTCTTCGAGGAGATCGGAACAGGGGCTGGCCCGCTGTCGGCAAAACGTTTTGGGCTTTTATTTGAGGCCCTCGATAGTCTCAAGCCGGGCGAAGTCTACGTCGCCCATACGCCGGTGCCGCGATATGCACTGTGGGGTGGGCTCATGACGACGCGCGCGCTGCACCTCAAAGCTGCAGGAGCGGTGATCGATGGATTTGTCCGCGACGCCAGTGAAATCGAGCCGCTGGGCTTGCCGGTGTTCTCGCGTGGACTGTATGCGCAGGATGGCTTCGTCCTCGGCAGCCTGCGGGATCACCAGCACGCCTTCTCGATCACCATAAATGAGATCGCCGGGTTCGATCCGCACGCCACCGATTTCGATAGCGCAACGATAGTCGATGACTTTGCCGCGTGGACCTTGATCCTGCGCATACAGTCCACGCGAGAACACCGGCAAGCCCAGCGGCTCGATTTCACTGGCGTCGCGGACAAAT
>JANNEU010000139.1:0-35533 GCA_031379035.1 Hyphomicrobiaceae bacterium
GGCTGGCTTCACGTTGGTCGAACTCCTGGTCGGCATTGCACTGATGGCGACGGTGATGGGGCTGTGCGTAAGCATGTATTCGGCCATTTCAGGGCGCTCGCGCTGGGGCGGTGCGCAAGCGAGCCGCCTCGACATGACATCACGCGGATTGGCGGCACTGCGGCACGATCTGCAACGGGTGCAGCGCGTCGTGGTGCGCGCGAAAGACAAGGATCAATTCTTCTTCACCGGCAAACGATCAGAAGTCAGTTTTGCCGTTTTCGATCCGGCGTATCCAACCGAAGCAGGGACCTTCGTAGTCACCTATCTACTCCGCAAACAAGGCGGGTTTGCGCAGGTGATCCGGACCCGCACAACGTATGATCTCGCGGACGAGCGTGGCCGCCGCAGCACGCGCGCGCGGCAAACCGAAGAGGACGTCGTGGTCCTCGAAGGGCCTTATGATTTTACCTTCACCTATCTGGAGCGGCAGGGTGACAAGAGCACCTGGGTGGATACATGGACACAAACGACGCGGCTGCCCGATCTCGTCCGATTTGCCGCCAAGGCGACGCAGGCGGGTGTGCCCAACATGCCTGTGCTGATTGTTGAGCCACGCATCAACGGCGAGTTCACCTGCGTCATGCCGCAGATCGGGCTATGCACGCCGCAGACAGCCGGCACACTTGTCGATCGAAAATCCACGGCGACCAGCGGACCTCCAACCCAGCAATGACCGATCGCAGCAACCAACCATCAGCCGAAGGCGGCACAGAGCGAGGATTTGCACTCGTGCTGGTGCTGTGGGTGATCGTGGCGCTGGGCGTCGAGATCGCGCTATTGAACGGCAGCGTGGGCGACATGGTGCGGATGGCAACAAACGAGGGCGCGTTGATCCGGGGCGAAGCCCTGGCGCGGTCAGCGGTGGAGGTGGCGGCTGCTCGTCTACTGTCAGCCGATGACCGCGAGCGTTGGACCCCGGACGGCGGACGGCGCGAAGTCCCGTTTCCGGATGCGAAGGTGTTTGTGCGGATCAGCGATGAGAACGGCCGGGTCAATCTCAATTTGGCCGATGGTCCGATGATCTCTGGCCTCCTGAAAGGCGTAATGGGCTCGCCGCGGGAGGCCGACACAATGACGGCGCGACTGCTGACTTGGCGGCTTGGGAAAAACGACCGCGGTGGCGCCGGCAGTAGACCCGAGAGCCGCCCTGGCGGCGGATCGGTCGACCTGAGCGCGCGCGCTCCAGCGGCAGCCGCGCGGCCACCGATGCTCGCCAATGCGGCCGACTTTGCCAAAGTGACCGGCGCCACGCCGGAGGCGATGTCGGCGCTGCTGCCATTTGTGACGGTGTTTACGAGCGAAGGACGCATCAATCCAACGTATGCGTCCGAGACAGTGTTAAAAGCCCTGCCAAACCTGTCGCCGCGCGCCATCGAACAAATCATCCAGCTGCGCACGGGGGGGCGCAGCGAAGGTCTCGAACTAGCGGCGCTGCTGAAAGACGCACAAGCGTATATCTCGAATAAGCGTGGGCCTGCGTATCGGGTCGAGGTCAGCATGGATCGGCAGACACGCGGCGCGATCGGGCACGCCGTCGCAGTCATCCAGCTGAGCCTCGACGCAGAGGCACCGTTTCGCGTACTCTCCTGGCACTTCGAGCCGGCCAATCTCACAGAAGCATCGGACAGCAAAGCGGGCACGGCAAGAACGGGCCAGACGCCGGGCAGCCCCGCAGCAAGATCGTCCAACCGATGACCAGAGCGAGTATTCCAGACTTGGCCGCCCCCCAATCCATCATCGCGAGCCAGTCCAGCATCTCCCGATTTGCGGATTGGTGGATCGCGGAGTTGGCCGGGCCCGATCCGAAGCCCAGCGTCAAGACCTGGCGGGCAGTCATGTTGGCCGGCGGGACGTCGCTGGAAGTTTACCTGCGGCAGGGTGCACAAAGCGTTTCCATCGGCACGTTGACGGGCGAGACGCCGTCGGTTGAATGGCAGGCTGTGGCGGACAGATTGAAGCGCAGCGGCGTGTCGCGTGGCACGATTGTGTTGCGCCTGGCCGAGAGCGAAGTGGTGCGCAAGCGTCTGTCGCTGCCGATCGGTGTGCGCGAAGTCATGCGCGCGGTGGTCGCCAACAAGGTCGAGAGCATTGCACCGTGGCCCGCCGATCAGGCGATGTTTGACTGCCGCGAGGCCGGATTGAGTGCGGACGGCACGCAGGTCGACATTGACGTGTGGGTGACGAGCCGGCAGCGGGTGGAGCAGTGGCTGTCGAAATTGGCGCTGCATGGGCTGGAACCTTCGGCCGTCGATGTGGGCAGCGGGCTCGATGACATGCGCGGGATCAATTTCATTTCGACCACGCATGACACGGCTTTGCGCCGCGCGCGCCTCCGGCGGCAATTGGTGGCGGGCGCTATGGCTGCGGTGTGTCTGTGCGCTGTGAGCGTCGGTTGGCTTGTCTATCGCGCGCAGGTGAGCAACGGCCTGGAACAGCGCGCGCAGGAAGCGCTGCGGGCGGCAAAACAGGTGGGGCATAAGGACCTCGATAGTCGGCGGAAGGCGACCGCGATGTCAGTCGCGCGCCGGGTGGAACAGCCTGTGGTTTCGATCATGCTGGAGGCATTGAGCCGGATCTTGCCGGAGACGGCATCGCTAGACCGATTGGAGATTCGCGATGGCAATGTAACGATCACCGGCAAAGCGGCCGACGCACCGGCGCTGATCGCGCTGCTCGAAGCGTCGCCGCATTTCAAGGCCGTCGAGTTCGCCGCGCCGACGACACGCGATGAGACGTCGAACAAGTCGGTCTTCTCGATTTCCGCCAAAATTGTGCCGCATCTGACCATCGAGCCGAGGTAAAGTGCCGATATGAGCGATGCCACCACCGCGCCCTTGAGTTCGTCACGTCTGCTGGCAGTGCTGCTGCTGACAGCGGTTGGCGCGCTGGCCGCTGCAGCCATTGTCGTGCCCATCAAGCGGTCGCTCGACGTCGAGCAGCGGATCTTGGCGCATCAGTCGGCCATTGATGCTTTGGCGCGCGTGGCCAAGACGGACGGTGGCCTTGCGACGCCAGGATCGGGCGACTTGCTGGTTGCCGGCGAGACGGCGGGACGGGCCAGTGCTGACTTGCAGCAACGGCTCAATGCCATCGCCACGGCCATTGGATTGCAGGTGCGCAGCGTACAGGCCCTGCCGGTGCGGCGGCAGGGCAACATCCTCGAAGTGCCCGTCGAAGTGACGCTGCAGGTGGAAACGAATTCGTTGGCAGCCTATTTGCTGTCGATAGAAACGCGTGTGCCGCTGATCATCATCGACGAGTTGAACATTCGGACGCTGCCGCCGGTTCAATTGATGGCGACCGGTGTGCCCGGTGGCAATGCAGCGGGGGTTAAGCTTGAGGTCTCGTTGAAGGCGCATGGCGTGGCAGTCCTCAGTGATGGGGAAAAACAACCGTGATCAAGACGCGCGCGCTTGTGCTGGCAGCCGTGGCAGCCGTCTTGGCGGGCGCGCTCTACATTGATTGGCAGGGCACGGACGACGACTCAGTCCGCCCAGTGCGCGCGGCGAACACGGCGGCGAACGCGGCATTAGGCGGTACGCAGGTTTCCGGTCAGCGGCAGGCGGTAGTCGCTCCATCCATCGTGGTGTCCGCCACAGCCAGACCAGCGAGTGGCGGACCGCAACCCGTTGGTCCCATGCCCTTGGGCCCGCCCTTGGACATCCCGCCGACCGTCACGCCCGGCGGGCCACCAGGGTCTGAGCAAGGTCCCCAAAGCGGACCAAGCAGCGGACCGAACGCTGGCCCCAACTCTGGCAACAATTCTGGCCCCAACTCTGGCAACAACTCTGTGCAGTCGCCGCAGGGTCCTCCTGGCAGCGCGCCCGGAGGTCCGGCGGGGAGTGCCATGCCACCGTCCGGTCCGGCGACTGCTAACGTCCTCGGCGGTGTTTCCGAGTTTCACCCACTGTATCAGCTGTCACCCATTGATCTGACAGCGACGGTCCGCCGGCCGCTGTTCGAACCATCCCGGCAACCGACAGGCGGCGCAGCGCCACCCCTCCCGCAAACGGTGGCGACCCCGAGCGCACCCGCAGCTGTCGAGGCGGACGCCGCCGGCTATCGATTGGTGGGCGTGATTGTCTCCGACGAACGGACAACGGCTCTGCTAACCGTGCCGGGCAGCACCGCCACCCTGCGTTTGGAAGCGGGCGACACGCTGGAAGGCTGGAAGGTGGCAGCGATCAAGCTCAGTCACGTCACCCTGGAACGTCAGGGCCGACGCGTGGAACTGAAGATGCTGCGGCAGGCGAAGTGACGGAAGAAGCAGTAGGCCAACTTCCAGACAGCGAACCTTTGTCGAGCAACGAACGTTAATCTAACTGCCGCGCAAAGTTTACAGCGCTGAATAAAAACGCACTTAGGTTACGCGGCGCTGGGCAAGTTTTCCCCGCCGCAGCGCCTTCACATTGGGTTAAATTGACACCTGTCCCCAGTGCTTACGCAGCTTGGAGCTCGTAAATCCCATCCACAGAGCTAATTTTTATCGTCTGCGTCGAGGCCGTAGGGACACTTCGCTTTGAAAGTTGATCCATTCCAAGATCAACGTTCAATTGCAGCTTTTCGATTGCAAACTTACGGATTAGTGCCTCAGCGACACTATCGATCTCAGTTTCCGACCGCTCCCAACGACCAATGGTCTGCTTGTCCTTGTGGACGAGCCCCGCTAGCTCGGCCTGTGTAAGACCAAGTTCGGACCTCAGGAAGCGAAGCTCAGAGCCATCCATGCCTTTTCCGTGGCTGACGATACCCTCTGCAATGACTTTGTGGAGGACATTTACCGCCGGAATCAGAATCACCTCGTCTCCATCATCGTCGACCATTTTTTGAATGCCGCCGATGTAGACGTTCTGGAGGCCACACTCCGTGTAGTGGTGATCAGCCATTTTATGCTCTCCTAATTCTACCTCAGAATCGATCCTGCTCTATTGGCAAGTTCATCAACCCACATAACCGTAACGAGCTTAATCATGGTCCTTGATTGGTCCGGGATCACGATAAGCCGTATATCTCTGCTGTCACTGTTTGGTGTCTTGTTCTCTATTGCGTACCGAAAAAAGCCTGGTCTCGTCGCTGGTTCTGGGTCTGCCAGCACGAACCCGAATTTCAACACGAACAAAACATCTGAGACAATGATGCCTCGTTCCAGCATCTGTTCTCTTGCATGCAACTTGTAGGCTACTACCAAACGCTGCGATCCTGCGATCTGTCTGATTGCGTCTGTAGCGACACGATGACTCCACGGTTGTCCGTTGCCCAATGTGTGTCCCCACTATCGTTGTCAGTGGTTGCGCTTGCTTTAATTTATATCACCGTGATACTTCTGCAAGTGAAAAAAAGTCACATCATGATGAACTGATTGAGAAGGCTATAGCGAAAGCTGTGCTAATCCAGCAGCCGAGACGCTGGTAGACACCAGAGTTGTGAAGCGCTCACCAAGTCCATCATGCCAGAAAGATAGCACACAGGGGTGACGCGGGGACGGCTAGGTATTTACCTAGGGAATATTCCATGAACATCGGGCGATTCAGCGGCATTTTCGCTAAAAAACTACCCAATTCAGAGGATTTTGAGAGCTTTCAGGGGTGAAAACAGCGATTTCATCCCCGCTCACTGCCGTGGTTTTTGGTGGCACCTGCGGATTTTTTGAAAAATATTTTGTGCGCTACCCAAGCACCTCCAGCGCTTCGGGGAACAGGCGCTGGTAGGCCTCGCCATAGGTCATGTGCCGGCCGGAGTTGCGGCCGCCTTGCATGCCGCGGTTGAGCGCGACGCGCTCGTAGTAGCCCCACAGGTGCTGCTGGGCAGCGAGGATCTCGAAGGCTTTGCGCTTCTTCTCCCAGACCTCGTCGATGTTGAGAATGACGGTGGGCTTGAAGTTGCACTGCTCGGGCTGATGGGGCTCGAACAGGAACATGGGCGGGGCCGCGTAAGTGCGAGCCGGATCAGGCTTGTGACCGGCGGCTTGCGCAATGATGCGGGCTTCCTGGGCGAAACGTGACGCCTCGGGGTGATCGACGTTGTAGGGGTCTTCGAGCGGGTGGGTGAGGACGAATGCCGGATTGAGCTCGTGGAACACATCGATGGTGCGGTCCATCATGGCTTGGGTGGGACGCAGTGGATAGTCGCCAGCGTCGAAGAATTCGATTTCAGCGCCGAGCAGGTGGGCTGCGCGTTCGGCTTCGTCACGGCGCTGAGCCTTCACGTCGGCCATGTTGATGCCGGCTTTTTTCCAGGCGAACTGGCTTTCGCCGCGCTCGCCGTAGCTCATGCAGAGGATCTTGACGCGATAGCCCTTGGTGGCGTGCAGCGCGATGGCGCCGCCGGCTCGCCAGACGAAATCGCCGGGGTGGGCGGTGATGACGAGAGCGGACTTTGGCTTGGTCATGGTGAGCTCGTGGGGGCTACGATCATCCCTTGATGCAGGAGACCTTGCGGTTTTTCAAGCCGCAGTGGTGACGGGGACGGCCGTCGATATCATAGTTGGTGACAACCCATGTGCCCTTGGCCGGTTCAATCAATGCATACCCGAACTGGCCGACCTCGTTGAGGCCGCTGTCGACGGTCATGCCGTTGACGACCATCCCGGCGGGGTCTGACGAACGACCGGAATTCAAATAGTCGCCGCCGTGGCCGATGGTGATCTGCGCGGGAAGATCTTCGCGATAGTTCAGTACCTGGAACAAGTGGTGGTGGCCGGTCATCATGACGTGCACGCGCTTGGGCATGCTGTCACGCGCGGCAGCGTTTTATTATCGCCGTAAGGCAGACCCGCGCCAGTACCGTCGGCGCCCATCGGGTCTATGCTGCGGCGCTACGCTCACGAGCTCGACGAAGGGTAGACGACGCTCGCGCACGATTCATTTTGTGACTTGCGGCTGGTGTGCTGTGTTGGTGATAGTGCACACACTGCGAGCGATGTTGAATACGAGCAGGGGTTTGCATGAGACGCCGGGAGTTTATCACGGTGGTTGGCGGCGCGGTGTCGGCGTGGCCGCTTCAAGCCCGCGCGCAAACCTCTGCCATGCCGGTGGTCGGCTGGTTGAGCGTGCGGCCGCTCGAGGGCGATGAAAATCTTCTCGGCTTCCGCAAGGGTCTCGCCGAGGCGGGTTTTGTCGAAGGCAAAAACGTGCGGATCGAATACCGCGCGGGCGATGGCAAGGTTGAACGTTTGCCGGAACAGGCGGCGGAACTCGTGCGTCTGAATGTGGCGGTGATCATGGCTGGCGGCCCGCCTGCCGCGATGGCAGCCAAGCAGGCAACGACAACGCTTCCGATCGTGTTCACATCGGGCGCGGACCCGGTGCAGATTGGCCTTGTTCAGAGCATGAACCGGCCGGGCGGCAACGCGACGGGTTTACATATCCAGTATGGCGAGTTGGTGGGAAAGCGCCTGTCCATACTCCGCGAGCTCGTGCCGTCGGCTCGGCGTATCGCGGTGTTAGTCAATCCATCTAATCCAGAGGACAGTCAGTCCACGACGCGCATTGCCGCCGATGCCGCACGCACGCTCAGCCTGGAGACACAAGCTTTCAATGCGACAACGATCAGCGAGATTGATGCCGTCTTCGAGGCACTTGTGCGCTGGCAGGCAGGTGCAGTCTTTATCGGCGCTGACCCATTCTTGTCCAGCCGACGCGGGCAAATCGCAGACCTCGCGGCACGCCATAAGCTTCCGGCCTTGGGGTACAATCGCGACTACATTCTGGTGGGTGGGCTTGCGGCATACGGGCCGAACACTCCCGATCACTACGCTCAAGCCGGTGGCTATGTCGGCCGCATTCTCAAAGGTGAGAAGCCTGCCGATTTGCCTGTGCAGCAGCCGACCAAATTCCAACTGGTGTTCAATCTCAAGACGGCGAAGACGTTGGGGCTCACCGTACCGTCCAATCTGCTCGCGCTTGCCGATGAGGTGATTGAATAGGGAGCGGGATTTTGCCCCCTACTCCCGCTGACACGTCACCTTCCGCCCCGCAATTTCACACCGGTGCCGGACTTTGCCATCGACGCCGTAGTTTGTCGCGCGCCAGGTGTCGCCGTTGGGTTCCATGATCACGTAGCCGAAGGTGCCAACGTCGTGGATGCCGGAGCTGACAGTGACGCCGTTGAGGGTCCAGCCCTTCGGGTCGGTCGAATTGCCAGCGTTGAGATAGTCGCCACCGTGGCCAGAGACGATCTGCGGTGGCAGACTATCGGCGTAGTTGAGCGCTTGGAAAATGTGGTGATGGCCGGACAGCATGAGCGCGACGGTAGGCGGCAGTGTGGCGCGGGCGGCGGCAGCGAGCGTTTTGTTGTCGCCGTATGGGAAGCCGGCAACGGTGCCGCCCGCGCTCCAGATGGGGCGATGCTGCAACAGCCAGATCGGATCGGTGCCGGCTTTGGCAAGACCAGCGTATTGGGGCCGGAACTCGTCGGCGAGGCGCGGATCAAGTTTGTCTTCGGTGGCGAGTGCGGTGTCAGCGATGGCGAGGGTGAGGCGCGGAAGCTTGATGGTGTAGAGTGGCGTCGGGCCGTTGCAGCCTTTTTCGATATCGAAGGGTGTGGGTTCGAGGGCGCGGCTCCAGCCTTTGCCGCCGCGTTTACAGTCCTCATGATTGCCCCGAATGGCGACCCACGGCGCAACCGGCAAAAGCGCGGCTGCAGGTGTGAAAAAGTCGGCGCGCCAAGTGTCCCAATTGTCGCCGTAGGGGCTGCCGGCGCAGGCAGCGATGTTTAAGGGGCAGGCGGATTCGCGGTAGTGGTAGTCGCCGACATGGATGATCAGATCAGGCTTGGCGAGGGCGAGCCGGTCGGCGATCAGTTCGAAGGGCCATTGGGCCGGATCGTTGCACGCCTGGAGATAGGGGCCTTTGAGCCGGCAGCCGGTATCGCCGATGACGGCGATGCGTTTGGGACCGGTGGCGGCGGGCAGTGCGAGGGGTGTGGCGGCGATGGTGAGCGATGTTGCGTTAGGCGGCACTGCCACGGCGCACGTGGTGATCGCATAATCCGGGCCGGGTGCCGCGCGAACAACCATCGGCACCGCAGTACCGTTGATCTTGGCGACCGGACAGGTGCTCGCGTCGGTGACTGCGCGGGCCTCGAGACCCAAGTGTGTGTATTGCGTCCAGGTGAACAGCTCTGCGCGGGCGGGTGCGTTTGAAACCATGCCGAAGCTGAGCGTCAGTGTTGCCGCGTAAAGGATATGCGTCGTCTGCATGATGATCTCGCTGATGCGATGGTGTTGTAGGCCGGGCTGCAGTGCGCCTGGTGAGCGGTTGATTTTGTCGGCGATGCGTGTGCGCGCAAGACCCGACATCTTCGCGCGCGGTTTGTCGGGTCTCGCTTCGCGCTGCCCGACGGACATAAACACGCCTTACGCCCCAACAGCCTTCCGCAGCGCCGCACCGGCCGCCGCGATGCCAGCAGCGTTCACGTCGAGGTGGGTGACGGCTCGCATCAACATAGGACCCATGGCACCAATGCGGACGCCGTGGCTGAGCGCTGCATCTGAAATCGCAGCGGCGGTTTTGCCGGTGCCGGACACATCGAGGAACACGAGATTGCTCTCGGTCGTGGGGTAGACCAGCTTGATACCTTTGATCTCGGCGGCAACGCCAGCGAAGCTGCGCGCGTTGGCGTGGTCTTCAGCGAGGCGCTCCCAGTTGTGGTCAAGCGCATAGAGGCCGGCGGCTGAGAGAATGCCGGATTGGCGCATGGCGCCGCCGAGCCGGTGCTTCCAGCGCCAAGCCTCGGCGATGAAATCCTTGCTGCCAGCCAACACCCCGCCGACGGGACAGCCGAGGCCCTTTGACAGATCGATCCAGGTTGAATCGCACGGCGCGCACATGGCCTTGGCGCTGACACCGGATGCCACAGCCGCGTTGGGTAGGCGCGCACCATCCATATGCAGAATAAGCCCATGCGCTTTTGCCGTTTTCGCGATGTCGTCGATCTGCGCCATGGACCAGACTGCGCCGCCGCCAAGGTTCATAGTCTGCTCAATCGCCACGACGCGGGATTTCGGCGCATGGCGCATCGGCGGGCGCACGGCAGCAGTGACAGCCGCGCCCGTGAAGATGCCGTTGACGTGCGGAATGCTGCGGTTGTGCGCGCCAGCAATCGCTGCGGCACCACCGCCTTCAAACGTGAAGATGTGCGCGTTGTCCGGCGCGATGATCTCATCACCGGAGCGGCAATGCACGGCGAGGGCGATCTGATTGCACATCGTGCCGGACGGCAAGAAGAGAGCCGCCTCCTTACCGAGCAATTCCGCGCAACGATCCTGCAGCGCATTGGTGGTCGGATCTTCGCCGCGTTGCTCGTCGCCGACTTCGGCTTCCGCCATCGCCTTGCGCATGCCGGCGGACGGCCGCGTCATGGTGTCGGAGAACAGATCAACGAGATTGCGGGGCAACGAAGCAACCATGGCGTGCGGCTCTCGGTGTGGGATTGCGCCTTGCAGGCGATAGACGAGGGTTGCTGCATCCGAGCATGATACGGCCGAAGGCGCAACGCGACAGGCCGCGCGCTCGATCCACTCTGCGACCTCTGGAGCACGCGCATGCAACTCGGCAAAGACATCACAGCCATCGTCTCCGGTGGCGCGTCAGGGCTCGGCGGCGCAACCTCCGAAGCGCTGGCGGCGCGCGGCTGCAAGGTGGCCATTTTCGATCTCAACGAAGCGTTGGGCACCGCGCATGCAGCGAAAATCGGCGGCAAATTCTACAAATGCGATGTGAGCAATGAGGCGAGCGTGGATGCGGCATTCGCCGCAGCCCGCAAAGACCTCGGCATCGAACGCGTGACGGTCAATTGCGCCGGCATCGGCATCGGCAAGCGGATCACGCGTAAAGACAAAGAAACCGGCAAGATCGAGCCGCACGATCTGGCCAGCTACACCAAGGTGATCCAAGTCAACCTGATCGGCACGTTCCTAATGATCGCCAAATCGGCGGCGGGCATGCAGACGCTGGCACCGGTGACGGCCGACGGCGAGCGCGGCGTGATCATCAACACGGCGTCCGTGGCGGCGACGGATGGTCAGATCGGCCAGGTGGCCTATTCGGCGTCCAAGGGCGGCGTGCTCGGTATGACCCTGCCGATCGCCCGCGATCTGGCACAATCCGGCATCCGGGTCTGTACCATCATGCCGGGTCTGTTCCACACGCCAATGATGGCGGGTTTGTCGGAAGACGCCCGCAAGTCGCTAGAAGCCTCGGTGCCGTTCCCCGCGCGTCTTGGTCAGCCAGCGGAGTATGCAAGCCTCGCATGCCATATCTGTGAAAACAGCATGTTGAACGGGGAGGCGATCCGCCTCGACGGCGCAATCCGCATGACACCCCGCTAAACATCGCAATTCCGCAGCCAAAGGTAAGAATATCCTTGAACATGACCCCATAAGCATCTCTAATTGAGGCGTTCACCTCCTTTGCGATGGCGCATTGGCAGGGGGACGGACCTCGGCTAAGGGTGGGGTCCCCGCTCTGGTTGCAGGGTCGAGCTGGCATGACAGGAGCAATCCTCGAAGGCCGGCCTTTCGGCTTATCCAGATAGTGTTGGGCGCGTCCGTGGATCCCCCAATGTTCGTTGCGTTGAAAAGTCTGTTCGGCCGCGAGGCATTACGCCCGGCCAAGTGCTCTGCAGCTGGCGCATCGGCGGCTGGCACATCATCGCGTGCGATGGCACCGCTCGATTGGGCTGGGGTGTGGCTCGCGCTGATGGCCCTTATCGTGACAATGGCACCAACTGGACCGGTGGCCGTCGATACCGCAGCAACAAGGCCACGTGTGAGTGACGCACGTCCCGCTGTGACGGCAGATCAGCCACCAGTGGGCACCTGGGTCCCGACCCAGGACAGCTGGAACGAACAACTCAGCAAACCGTCGTTCTGGGCCGCGCGCAAAGCAGGCGGGTCGTCCGGCGGCTGGTCAGGACCGAGCGGGCTAACCAAAAACCAGCCCAATTTCCTGCCTCCATTCCCCTCGACCGCATCGCTGCCGCTTCAGAAGCGCGGGACCAAGTCTTCCGACGACGAGGACGACAATTGGTCAAAAGGCGGCGGGAAGACATTTCGGACCATGTGCGTCCGGCTTTGCGATGGCTCGTTTTTTCCCGTGAGTTTCTCGACCACCAAAGACAATTTCGAGCGTGATGCTGTCTCTTGCGAACGCAGCTGCGGTGGTCCGAGCGACGCCCGTTTGTTCATCTATCGCAATCCAGGCAGCGAAATCGAAGACATGGAAGATCTCGAAGGCAAACCCTACAAAAAGCTGCAGACCGCTTTCCTGTTTCGCACCAAGTATGACGCCCAATGTAAGTGCAAGCCCCACCCGTGGGAGGAAGCGTCCGTCAACCGCCACAAGACCTATGCCCTCAACGTGGCCGCCCAGAAGGGCGATCCCTTGGCGACGCGTGAGCTCAACGCCCTGAAAATTAAAATGCAGGACGAGGCGCGCGCTGCCCTCAAGCAGAAACAGGCCCAGGCACAACAGACGCAAGGGCTGGCCCAGGCCCAGGCCAAATCGAAGCGCGAAGCCGCATTGCAGGAAAAAGCTGCGGCGGAGGCGGCGGCTACATCGGCGAAGGCTGCCAAGCGAGCCGCGCGGTCTGAAGGCCGCAGTGCGGCTCTGAGCACAGGCTCCTCGACGGCTGCATCGGGCCTCTACGCGGTGCCCCAGGCACCGCAACGGGACGGCACCGAGCCTTTGAGCCGGCCACCACCACAGATGCGGGTCGGCCAAGTCACTGAACCACCAGCGGCACCGGCCAATGGCCGGACCGGTGTGGTCATCCTCCGCTATGGGAGCCGCCCTCCTATTGAGGTGACGGTTCCGATCTCGCGACCGGCTGGCCAACGGCCATAAGGCGCAATCGTACGAATTTGGCGCACGTGTTCAGAAAAACTTTGCTTTTCTGAGAGATAACAACGGTGTCCGCAGCTCGGCTGTGGCCAGAAGGTCCCCGTTTCCGTTGTTCCGCCAGGTCGCATGCTGCTCCCCACGACATCTGCCGCCTCGGGCGGACGCACGCGCCTGGCAATTGCCTTGGCAGCCGCGGCAGTGCTGCTGTGGCCCAGTGCTTCGGTTGAGGCCCAAGGCCTGCTCGATCTGTTCTTTGGCGGCCCCAAACCAGCCCCGGTCGCCCTGCCGATGCCCCGCACACTGCGGGCTATCCCAGGCTCCGGCGGCGGTGTGTTTCAGGCCGAACCCAAGCGCGCCGGCACCGAGGGCGACGGCGAACGCTCCGGCGGCACCTTCCGAACCGTCTGTGTCCGCATGTGCGATGGGTTCTTCGTGCCCATGAGCTATGCAACAACGCGGGCCAACTTCCAGCAAGACCAGATGAAATGCCGCTCGACCTGCGGCGACGACGCGCGCTTGTTCTTCCACCGCAATCCAGGCGGCGCGATGGATGACGCGGTCGATCTCAACGGCCGTGTCTACGGCCGTATTCCCAATGCCTTCCGGTTCCGCAAGACACTGGTCGATGGCTGCGCCTGCCGCCCGCCGCCCTGGTCGGAAGCGGAACTTGCACGCCATCGCGGGTATGTTGTGGGGCCACAGTCACCGGCAACCGGGCAACCTTTGAAGCCACAAACCAAAGTCGCCGACGCCGGTGCGGGGTCCCAACAGAGCGCTGCCACCGCGCCTGCGTCAGGCGCGATTGACCCGCCGGCGACCAGCCCACCCGTGTTGAAATCGGCAAAAATCAAAACCGCCAGCCGCGCAACGCCCGAAGCGCCGCGCATCGTGCGCATTGCGGCACCAATGCCCATCGTGATCAAGGGGCCGCAATCGCCCTCGAACGGTGGTCTGTTCGGCGTCGGCGGGTCACCAAGCATGGGCCTCACCGGCAAATCGAAATACGTTTGGCCCGGAGACTGAAGCCAGGGACTGAAGCCGGAGACTGAAGTAAGCGACTGATCCGAGCGACCGCGGCCGCTTTCGCGCATGGCACCGCCATCATCTGCGCATGTCAAAAGCCCGACCTAAACCCTAGCCGCCTTCGCCCCCCATGCTACGCTGCGACGATCCAACCTGAGTTTTGCGGAGGCGTTGCGATGCGGTTCGATGGTCAAGTGGCACTGATCACGGGGGCTGCCAATGGCATCGGCCGGGCGGCGGCGCTCTCGTTTGCCAAGGGCGGTGCCAAGGTCGTCGCGGTCGACAAGGATGGTGCTGGCGCGCTGAAGGTCGCTGCCGAGATCAAAGCCGCCGGAGGCACGGCCATCAGTACCGCAGCCGACGTCAGCAAATCAGCCGATGTCGCAGCCTACGTGAAAGCGGCGACGGACGCCTACGGGCGCATCGACATCTTCTTCAACAACGCCGGCATCGAAGGCAAGGTGACACCCATCACTGAGTACGACGAGGCCACCTTCGACACGGTCATCGCTGTCAATCTCCGCGGCGTGTTTCTCGGCCTCAAATACGTGCTGCCAGTGATGCTTCGGCAGCAATCCGGCGCGGTCGTCAATACGGCATCGGTGGCCGGGCTGGTCGGCACGCCGAACCTGTCGGCTTATGTCGCGTCAAAACACGCCGTGCTGGGTATAACCAAGTCCGCAGCTGGTGAAGTGGCGCGCAGCGGTGTGCGCGTCAATGCCGTGTGCCCAGGCCCGATTGATACGCGTATGATCCATGCGCTCGAAGCGCAGATCAATCCATCCGATCCGGCCGCCGTCGAGCAGCGTTATCAAGCGTCGATCCCCATCGGTCGCTACGGCACCGCGCAGGAAGTGGCTGACATGGTACTATTCTTGAGTTCAAGCCACGCCAGCAATATCACCGGCGCACACTTCGTCGTTGACGGCGGACGCACCGCCACCGGCGGCGCAGTGACGACCGTCGGCACCGTTGCGCGGTAAGGGAACCAATCATGCCGGCAAAGAAAACGTCAGTGAAACCGGTCCGCGGCGCGGCTGCTCCCCGCAACGCGACGCCGTTGGATGCGCCTCCGTTGGACGCACTTGTGATCGGCGCCGGGTTCGCAGGGCTTTATCAGCTCCATTGCCTGCGCGACCGGCTCGGTTTGTCAGTGAAGGTGCTGGAAGCTGGGGCCGGCATCGGCGGCACCTGGTACTGGAACCGCTATCCGGGCGCACGGTGCGACAGCGAGAGCCATAGCTACTGCTACACCTTCTCCAAAGAGCTCTACGAAGCCTGGGACTGGTCGGAGCGGTATCCGGGCCAAGCCGAGATCCTTCGCTATATGAACTTTGTCGCAGACCGTCTCGACCTCAAGCGTGACATCCAGCTTGAGACTCGGGTGACGGCAGCCCACTTCGACGAAACAGCAAACCAGTGGACTGTCACGACAGCCGATGGCCAACGTCTCAGCGCCCGCTATCTGATTTCCGCAGTCGGCTGCCTCTCAACGGCCAACGTGCCGGATATTCCAGGCCGCGAGAGTTTCAACGGCCGCGCGCTGCACACGGGCCAGTGGCCCCACGAGGGTGTTGATTTCAGTGGCCAACGCGTCGGCATGATCGGCACGGGCTCGACCGGCATTCAGGCCGCCCCCGTCATCGCTGAAACCGCCAAGCATTTGACGGTGTTCCAGCGCACTGCCAACTACAGCGTGCCAGCCCGCAATGGACCGCTGGCAGCGGACTTTAAGCAATACGTCAAAACGCATCACGCCGACATCCGCGCCGTCACCCAGGAAACCAGCAACGGCCATCCGTTCCGCATCTTGGATCGCTCGGTGTTCGACGTATCCGCCGACGAGCGCACCGCGATCTATGAAGCGGCCTGGGAAACCGGCGGACTGCAGTTCCGCGCCGGCTTCCGCGACATCCTGCTCGATAAAGCAGCCAACGATACCGCCGCGGAATTCCTCAAAAACAAAATCCGGCAAGTCGTCAAAGACCCCGCCACCGCAGCAAAACTCGCCGATATCGATCATCCCTACGGGGCCAAGCGCCCGCCCATCGACACGGGCTATTTCGAGACATTCAATCGGCCCAACGTGACGCTGATCGACGTGCGGGCCGATCCGATCACTGAGATCACCCCGGCAGGCGTCAAAACCCGCTTGCAAACAGTGGATCTCGATATTCTCATCTTTGCCACGGGCTTCGATGCGATGACCGGTCCGCTGCTCCGCATGGACATCCGCGGTTGCGATGGCGTGCAGCTTGCGAAGGCCTGGGCGGCGGGGCCAGAGACCTACCTCGGCCTGCAAGTTGTCGGGTTTCCAAACTTCTTCGTCATCACCGGCCCCGGTAGCCCATCCGTGCTGACCAACATGCCGGTCTGTATCGAGCAGCATGTGGAGTGGATAACGGATTGCATCGCGCATCTGCGCGCCGCGGGCTTGTCACGCATCGAGCCCAAACCAGACGCGGTCGCGCGCTGGGGCGTGGACGTGAAGGCCGCCGCCGACGCAACACTGCTGCCAACCGTCAAGCACTCCTGGTATCTCGGCGCCAATGTACCCGGCAAACCGCGCGTCTTCATGCCCTACGTCGGCGGCATGGCCCGCTATCGCCAGATCTGCGCCGACGTCGTGCAGCGCGGCTACGACGGCTTCGTGCGCAGCTGATCGCACTTCAAAAAACACAAGGCCGGCGCAGGGGCCGGCCTTGTTTTTGGCGTAAGCCGATCAGTCAGGGCACACGCTCACACATAGAATTGCGAACCCGGGCGCGACCGGCAGGCGGCAGTCAGAGCCGACTTGGAGGGCGATGATGTTGCAAGTGGCGCCACAGAAGTTTCCGTTTTCGCACCGTCTCGCTGGCGGTCCGCGAGGCAGAAAGGCCCCCGGTCAACTGGCTCGGACGACGCAGGTCACGCACAGGAAGTCGGCGCTTCATGAAAGCCCCTCAGCTGTGTGCTTTGTCAGACCGTTGGCGCGCGCATGCCTGCGTGCCGCGAATGAGCGGCGCGTCGAAACAGACGGACGTTCAAGGCTTGACGATGGTGGATGGGTTCGCGCGGCTGCGCGAGGGGTACGTGGCCGCCGGATCAGTGTGACGGACCCATCCATGGCCATCTCACCAGCGGAAATTCTGGTCATGCAGGCGAGTGTCGCGGCATGTCGTTGGGGCATCGGAACTCCGATTAGCACCTGTTGAAGCAGTCTAACCCAAGTTCCCTGATTCGAGTTGCAGCACGATGACAATGCTGTGGCACGTTTGCAGCAGTCTTAACGTCTGAACTTCAAATCGAGCCCTTGCGCGGCCCAGGTGGCTTCAATGGCATCGAGGTCTGTCGTGCCGGAGGGATTGGCCTTGGTCGGCATCCAGGCGCGGCGGGCCGGCCAAGTGGTGGTCCAGAGGCCGAGCAGGCGGCGCAGTTCGATGAGGGGCGTTGCGTGGTCATCAACACGGATGTCGAGATCGGGAAAGTCCTCGGTAGTGGTCAGAACAAGCGCGGCGGATTGGCGGCCGCGTTTGTCGCCACCGGCCGCTTCGCCCGCGTCCATCGCAGCCACAAGGCGTTCGGGCAGGGTGAGCGTTGCGTTGGCGGTAAAGGCTGCCCGCGTCGCGTCGAGCACCTGCGGTCCAGCGAGCATATTGCCCGCAAAGTGTGCGTGTGGACCGGCGAGTTCACCGCACCATTCAACGCAGTGCTTGCCGGTCCAGGCGGCGGAGCGGCCACGCGCGTCGATGGCATGAACCTGCCGGACGCCGCGGCCCTCGTCGCGGGCGAGGGCTCGGGTGATGGCGGCGGCGGCTGTGAGGCCGCTGGCCATGGCGTCGAGCACGGCAGGGCCGAGAGCGCGGTTGGTCATCGATTGGGTGGAGACCGCGCCGACACCAGCGCGCACGAACGGGCAGCTGGCACCCACCGCAAACGCGCGGGTCGCGACGGCCACTGCGAAGGCACCGGTTGCAGGATCGTGGGCGATGATGGACCAAGTCATGGGGAGTGTCCGTGGTGCGTAGTCCGTAGGCCTTAGCAAAGCGCTATCACGGACTACGGACTAAGCACTACGGACTCCCTATCGCTTCGCCCCATTTGTCAGCCGCTGCCTCAACTTGGCCGCATCCCTGCCGCTATGGGCGCACGAACGGGGTGTTACGGTCTGTTAAGGCGGGCTTGTTAACCATTTCTAAGCGGCAGTTTGGCTGCTCTCGGGGACCCTTGGGGGACGACGCGTTGACTTCGGCAGGACCTGCTCAGACTGCGACATGCCCGCTGCCGACGCGCCGCCCCCGCGCGTATCTGCTCGCCGGCATCGCGGCGCTGTCAGTCCTCGTCGGCGTCACTGTTCGCCCCAGGGCTGCTGGCGAGACGCGCACGCTGACCTTTTTCAACATCCACAACAGCGAAACAACCGTCATCCCGTTCAAGCGCGATGGCCAGTTTCTTCCTGGCGCACTCGAAAAATTCAACTATGCGTTCCGCGATTGGCGCAAGAACGAGCCGACCAAGATGGACCCGGCGCTGATCGACCTGATGTGGGAGATCCACAATGAGCTTGGCTCCAAGCAACCGATCCACATCATCTCGGGCTATCGCTCGCGCGGCACCAACGAGGCATTGCGCGCAAGCGTAGGCGGGCAGGCGAGTGAGAGCCGTCACATCCTCGGTAAGGCGGCTGACGTGCATTTCCCCGACGTGCCGCTGCGCGCGCTGCGCTATTCAGCGCTGATCCGCGAGCGTGGTGGGGTTGGCTATTATCCAACGTCGGCGATTGAATTCGTACACTTGGACACAGACCGCGTGCGCCACTGGCCCCGATTGCCGCGCTATGAACTGGCGCTGCTATTCCCGGACGGGCACAGCAAACATCAGGCTGCCGATGGTGGTTCGATCACGCCGGCCGATGTGCGCACGGCAAAGTCCGAGCATCGCGATCTCGCCCAACAGGTGGCGGCATTCTACGACAGCCGCGCTGGCCGCCGCGCGCCGGTGGCCGTCGCCGGGCTTGATCCGAATTATCGCGGGACGGCGGGCACGCAGGTGGCCGCCGCCACGCCGCTAGCCGTGCCTGCACCGGTCGCCGCACCCGTCGCTGTGCCGCGTCCCGGCATACAAGTCGCAGCGCTTGAGCCACCGCGTCTCGTAGAGCCGCCCCGGCTGATCGACCGGCCATCGCGCTTTGCCGTTCCCACCGCCACCGAACAGGCGCGCCTGAACGATCTGGTGGCACGCGCATCCTTCACGCCGCCGCCGGCCGCGGCTGCACCAAAGCTTGTCTCGCTGCCGGCACCAGCCGTGCGCCCGAAGGCTGGACAGCCAACGGTGACTGCAGCCCTGCCGCCGCCCGTGCCACCTGAATTGCCGCCGCAGACATTGGTGTCCGTCGCGCAGGCCCCGGACTTCGACGAGGATCATCCGGAAGAGCTGTCCTACCGGCCGTTCCCGATTGCGCCATTGATGACATTGACGGCCTCGGCCGATGATCCGGCACTGGCGAAAATGATCCACCCTGATGCCGCGCGGACGTTGGATCTTTTGGACTCCGCCGGCTCTATGCCGCCGATGCGTCTGCGCCCCGGCCTGCGTGTTGCCGAAGCCATGTTCACCCAGCAATTCAAGGGCGAAGCGGTGAATTTGAGTGTCATGCAAGACGCCGCATCAGTCGCGTCGAGCGGCGCGATGAAGAGCCGCAAGGTGAAGACGCAGTAGGGGTGCGCCGCGCGAGTTTTCATGACGGCTGCGCCGCCGAAAGCCACCGCCGCCGCGTGGCCGGAATACCGTGGGAGTGGGCCACGGAACGGACATTCCGGCCCCTTCGGAGCCGACGTCTCGCTTGCGCTGCGATGATCGTATGTGGCCGATGAAACTTTGAGCAAGGCCCGGCATCGATACCCGCTTCGGCTCATCTTCCACCACCAAGTTAGGCCGCTGGCCACGGTCGGGCTATAGACGTGCGCGATAAGCTGGCGACCACGGAGCGAACGTCGACGCGACGGATCCAGCTGCGGACGATGTGTCGGGGCAAGCAGCACGGCGGTGCCGCATGTGGAGGCGGAAGAATGTCACTCGAAGCGGTAGGGTGGAACGGGCAGTGGCGCGTGAAGTTTGTGGCCCTTGGTGCCACGGGCCTCGTACCCGCACGTGTGATCGGTGAGCACCGCAGTCACTATCGGGTGGCAACCGAAACCACAGAACTTTCTGCAGGCATAACAGGGCGCCTGCGCAACACAGCGGCACAACGGTCGGACTTGCCGGGCGTCGGAGACTTCGTGGCCGTGAACGTGTCCGAGGGCGATAGCCTATCGACGATTGAAGCGGTCTTGCCGCGCACGAGCGCACTCATTCGCAAAGCATCGGGGACGCCCGACCCGCAGCTGCTGGCGGCCAATGTCGATGTCGTCTTCATCGTGACGGCACTCGGCGGCGACTTCAATCTGCCACGCCTGAAGCGCTACCTTGCCTTGGTGCAGCAAAGCGGTGCCATGCCCGTGATCGTGGTCAACAAATCGGATCTGGGGAACACTGTTGTGGGACCGGACGGCCAGATCGAAGGCCTTGATCCCGCCGTGGCCGTGCATGTGATCGGCGCGCGGGCGCGCGACGGCATCCAAGGTCTCGAACAATATTTTACGGGCAACCGCACGGTCGCCCTTGTTGGTTCCTCCGGCGTCGGCAAATCGACTTTGACGAACCAGTTGCTCGGTCGCGCCGCGCAAGCAACGCAGGATGTGCGCAGCTACGATGGTCGCGGCCGCCATACGACAACGCATCGAGAATTGCTCGTCCGAACACAAGGTGGAGCCATTGTCGACACGCCCGGGCTGCGCGGACTGGAGCTGTGGAACGCCACAGACGCCGGCGGGGAAAACTTCGACGATATCGAGCAATTGGCGTTGCAGTGCCGGTTCAGCAATTGTCAGCACAGGACCGAGCCCGCTTGCGCCGTTCGAACGGCCGTAGAGCGCGGCGAAGTCGACGCAGTTCGTTTTGCCGAGTACGTCACATCTGCGAACGGCCGTGGCCGCAGCGCGGGATAATGGTTCCGCAGCTGACCTCTGCGAACGTCCCAGCTCGCTGTTGTGTTCACGCTCCGGCGTCACAGCGTGAGTTCGAGGGGAATGACACGGATGAATTCCCTGCCCTGCAGGACCTTTCTGTCGGCGCGCCTCAGGTCCCGACTGTTTTCGACTGTTTCGGGCGCGAGCCAGACGCGGCAGTGAGTGACCGGTGCAGGTCAAAACGAGCGTCATCGCTACGTCCCATCGATAGTTGCTCGCCCCCTGCCCCGGTAAGCTGCGTTGCTGGGAGACCACGTGATGCGTTTTCAGTGACCAGCGGCCCCCCCCATCAGCCCTGTGGACAATCGTCTGCGCACGAACGTTGCGTCGATGGGTGAACTTGCCCTAAAGTCGTGTGGCGAACCGGTGACAGGGTGAGTCGCGGATGCGCTGTGGCGCGTTTCACAGCGTGATTTCGGGATGTGTCGTCGGCCTGACGCGCAGAGGGCAACTGTCTATCTGCACTTGCCATCTGCACTTGAATGGGGAGCACCGCTGCCGTGCGCGGCGCGCTGGAGGAATATCACATGAGCATGATAAACGAGTTCAAAGAATTTGCCCTAAAGGGCAATGTCGTCGACCTCGCGGTTGGCGTCATCATGGGCGCGGCGTTCGGGCCGATCGTCTCGACACTGGTTGAGAAGGTGATAATGCCGCCAATCGGACTTGCGTTGGGCGGCGCCGATTTTTCTGGCTACAAGATCGTACTGAAGGCAGCTGACGCTGCCACAAAGGCACCGGAAGTCGCCATCGGATACGGGCTGCTGATCAATGCAATTATCGCGTTTCTTGTGACAGCAGGTGCTATCTTCATGCTGGTGAAGGCCATGAATAAAATGAAGGCCAAGATGATGAAGGAGGCTGCTGCAGCCCCGCCGCCCCCGCCGCCAACTTCAGAAGTCTATCTGAAGGAAATCCGCGACGCGCTGGTCAAGCGCTAAGCATTTTCCAATTCGCAGTCCGCGCGCCGTCCATCCGCAAGGGTGGGCGGCGTTGCGCATTTAAGCGGCTGGTTCAAGCGGGCGGCTTGCCGTGATACTCAAGATACCAGGCAACGAAGTGCTTCACGCCTTCGGAAACGGGCGTGTGCGGTTTGTACCCAGTGAGCTGTTCGAGCAATTCTGCTGCAGCAAACGTGCGCGGCACATCGCCCAGCTGCATGTCCATGGGGTGGCGGATCGCCTTGCGGCCCAGGCATTTCTCGATCTCTTCAATAAACGCAAGCAGTTGCACCGGCTGGCCGCCACCGACATTGACGATACGATGCGGCGCGACCGGCGAGAGCGAATCCGGCTCTGCCACGTTCGGCGTTTTCGGCCGCACCGGCACGGCGGCTGACAGCCGGTAAATGCCCTCCACCAGATCGTCGATGTAAGTGAAATCCCGCTGCATATCGCCGTGATTGTAGATGTCGATCGGCGTGCCTTCGAGGATGCCCTTGGTGAACTTGAAGAGCGCCATGTCCGGCCGCCCCCACGGCCCGTAGACCGTGAAAAAGCGGAACACGGTCGTCGGGATATTCCACAGATGGCTATAGGAGTGCGACATCTGCTCGGTGGCCGCTTTGGTCGCGGCATACAGCGTCATCGGGTGCGCGGTGCGCTCGGTCTCGCGGAACGGCATAACGAGGTTGGAGCCATAGGCCGAACTGGTCGATGCCAGCATGAAATGCTTCACCGGATATTTCCGCGTCAGCTCCATGATGTTGAACGTGCCGATCAGATTGGCATCGATGTAGGCGCGTGGGTTTTCCAGGCTGTAGCGGACGCCGGCTTGGGCTGCGAGATGAATCGCCACATCAATCGGCTGGGCCGACCACGCGCGCTCAAGCGCCGCCGCATCCTCCAGCATCACGCGATGCTCCTGGAAGCCATTGCGGGCTTTCAGCATGGCGTGCCGCCGCTCCTTCAGACGCACATCGTAGTAGGCCGTAAACCCGTCGATGCCGACGACCTCGTGTCCCTCATCGAGCAGCCGCTTGGCGACATGAAAGCCGATAAATCCGGCCGTACCGGTCACCAAAAAGCGCATATGAACGAAACCCTCGCGTCACAGAATAACAGTATTCCGCCATAGCGTAAGAATAGGGTCCGGTCCAGGACAGCCCATGTCCTTTTTCGATACCGCCGATTTATTGCGGTTTGAGGTTCCAAAATACAATCACCGGAGAGGTAACAAAACCGCCAAGGGTTTTTCGCGCGGCAAACGGGGCCGTCCACTGGCCAAGCGGCACATACTGCGTGTGCGCAAGGAGGCGCAGCTGGACCGCCGTGGCAATGGCTTTCTGCAGGTCGGCGGTGGCGGCCCGCGTGTAGTCACGACGCAGCTTTTCCATCGCGGGATCGCAGGGCCAACCGGAACGGGCCTTATCGCACGACGAGTTGAGGAACGCGTTCATGACCGGATTGAGCAGATCGGCGGCGTTCCAGGCGGTGATGAAGGCACCCCAGCCATCCGGTTTGGCAACCTTGGCAATGACCGTCTGCCAGTCTGACGACTGCATATCGACCTTGAAGCCAGCCTTCTCCAGCATCGATTTCGCCACCGGGGCCAGGTTAGCGAGAACGGCCAGGTCAGTTGGATGCAGCAGCACAACAGGCGTGCCGTCGTAGCCGGCTTCTTTGAGCAAGGCCTGGGCCTTTGCAGCATTCGCCTCGAGCAGGCCGTCCATGCCGGCGGAAGTCTCCAGTGCCGACGGGCAGATGAACACCGACTTGCAAGTTTTGTAGTAGGCTGCATCGCCGATCACAGCCTCAAGAAACGGCTGCTGAGCAAGCGCGTGCCAGAGGGCCATCCGGATGCGCGGATCGTCAAAAGGCTTCTGCTTGTGGTTGGGCCGGAAGGCGTATTGGAAGCCCAGGCTCGACGCGTCAACGAGGCGGACGTTCGCGTCTTTCTTCAACAGCGGCAGCAGATCATGGGCGGGGCTCTCGATCATATCGATTTCGCCGGCAAGCAGCGCGTTGACAGCCTGCTGCTGGTCGGAGATCGCGCGCCACTCAACGCGGTCGAAATGCACGACCTTGCCGCCAGACAGCGCCGACGCGGGTTCAGCGCGCGGCTTATAGGCAGTGTTCTTGACGTAGACGGCCTTGTCACCAGGCTTCCATTCTTCCTTCTTGAAAATGAACGGGCCAGAGCCGGTGAAGTCAGAAATCTGGGTCGCCGGATCAGTAGCAGCAACGCGCTTGGGCATCATGAAGGGAACAGCAGAGGATGGTTTGCCAAGCGCGCCGATAAGCAGTGCCGTGGGCTCTTTCAAAGTGATTTTGAAGGTGCGCGCATCCACGGGCTCGGCGGCCGTCACGATGCTCCAAACAGCTTGCCCAAGCGCATCGCGGACGGCCCATCGCTTCAACGAGGCTGTGCAGTCCTCAGCCGTCACCGGCGCGCCGTCATGCCAGGCGAGGCCGTCGCGGAGGGTGAAGGTATAAACCAGCCCGTCTGCCGAGGTGTCGTATTTTTCGAGCATCTGCGGCTTGATTGCGCCATCCGCATCCATGGCGAACAGCGTGTCGTAGACCATGTAACCGTGGTTGCGAGTGATGTAGGCCGTCGTCCAGATCGGATCGACGATCTTCAGATCAGAGTGCATGACGACGCGCAACGTCGTCTGCGCTGCCACCGGTTGGATCGTGGCGGTCAGTAACACAATCGCTGCGACCAGGAAGGAGAGAACGGATAGCAGCATGGCAGATCGTCCGGCTGGTGAAGATCCGCGTTCTATAGCGTGGCAGCGCGAAAATTGCACCGGTCTGTTGCGCCGTTTACCATGGTGCGTCCCGCTGCTTGGGCGCATGCAACAACACTGCTAGCACAGCCCATCACCAGACAGTTACGATGGACAGCATCTGTCATGAGCGAACGGTATTGCATCATCGGTGCTGGCGCGTCCGGACTGGCGGTCGCCAAGACGTTTGTCGCGCGCGGCATTCCCTTTGACCTGCTGGAGCGCGAGGCCGACATCGGCGGCCTCTGGAACATCGCGACGCCGAGCGGCATTGTCTACGAGTCGACCCACCTCGTGTCAGCCATCACCACAACCTCGTTCGAAGACTACCTCGTCACCACAGAGGGGCCGCGACCTGACCCGGACTATCCCAACCACGCCTGGGTACTGGATTACTTCCGTCGCAATATGACGGCCTTTGGCATTGCACCCTATTTTCAGGCCAATTCGAAAGTCGAACGCGTTGTGCCGGTCGGTGATGGTTCGTGGTGGGTCAAAGTGGCCGGCGAGAGTGCAGCGCGCCACTACACCGGCGTCGTGGTCGCGAATGGTCACCACGACAAGCCACGCCGGCCACAATATCCCGGCACCTTCACCGGCGAGATCATCCATTCGCGCGACTACAAATCGCAACGGCAATTGCGAGATAAGCGCGTGCTTGTCGTGGGTGCGGGGAATTCCGGTTGCGACATCGTCAGGGATGCGGCGCACGTCTCTGGCGCGCCAGTGCTGCTCAGCATGCGTCGGGGCACCTGGTTCGTGCCGAAGTTTATCCTCGGCTTTCCAACCGGCGATGTTCTGGCCAACGTCGAGTGGCTGCTGACGCCGCTGCCGCGCGCAGTGAAAGCCTGGATGTTCCAGGCGACGTTGTGGGTGCTGCAAGGTCCGCCGTCGCGTTACCGCTTGCCGGATCCGGATTACCGCATCGATCATGCGCATCCGACGATGAGCGACGACATCCCGCGGCTGGCCTCGCATGGGCGCGTTCTGGCGCGGCCCGCGATTGCGCGGTTTGACGGCACCGATGTTGTGTTCACGGATGGGCAGCGCGATACGGTCGACATGATCGTGTTGGCAACGGGATACGAGCTGGCGATCCCGTTCCTCGATCCATCGCTGTATCTCGGCACCAACGGCAAGCCGGCGCTATACCTCAACACCGTGAGTCCGGCGCATCCCGGACTGTACTTCGCTGGGCTCATCCAGGCCAATGGCAGCATCTGGCGGCTGGCAGCCCTGCAAGGGCAGCTGATCGCCAATGCGATTGTTGCTGGGCGGGCAGCGCCCGAAGAGGCCCAGGCGCTGCGGGTGCGCGCCGCTGCCGAGGCCGGCGCGGTCTCGCGGGAAAACTTCGTCGCCTCCGACCGGCATAAGCTCGAAGCAAATTATTTCGACTACGCGCGTGCCCTCAAGAAAGCCGTTGGCAATTTTAAACGCACGGCGACGGTCTCGTTCGTTCCGTCAGCAGCACGGGCGCAGCCCGCAGCCGAGCATCGCCAAGCGGCGGAATAATTCAAGTTTCGCGCTTACTCTGCCGCGCGCTGCCTTGAGGCTGTGATCCCAGCGTTCACCACCGGAAGCACTTTTTCCGCAGCCAGGATCATCGAGCGCCGGGCGAGATCGCGGTCGACCCAGTCGTGACCGGCATAGAGCAACGTGCCGAAGTCGCCGACGTTCTCGCGGAAAGCGAGCAGTTCATCCGCGACCTTGTTGGGCGAACCCCAGATGACAAGGTTGTCCATGATGAAGTCGATAGTGACGGCGCTGTCAGGCATATCGCGCGAGGTCTTGAACAATTCAGCACGGCCATTTTTGATCAGTTTGGTGCCGAGAGACTTGTAGTAATTCAAATAGGGGCTGGCGGCACCAAGCGCATAGTCGCGCGCAGTCTTGTCGTCATCGGCGACGAAGATGGATTTCGCAACACGCCAGTTGGCGGGGTTGGCTGGCCGGTTGCCTTGAGTACAACCTTCAACATACTTCGGCCAATGGCTTTTCACCCACACCGGCATCAGGAAGTTGGCCGAGATCGGGTCCCAGCCACGCGCAGCAGCTTCGGCGACGCCCTTGGAATGCGGCGCAACGGCCGTCACGACGATCGGCGGATGCGGCCGTTGCAACGGCTTGGGCACATAGCCCTGGCCGATCTCTGCGATCAGCGTGCGCTTCGTGGAGATAGTCCAATATTTGCCATTGAGATCGTAAGGCGGATCTGTGGTCCACAGCGCGAGCACATGATTGATCGCTTCGAGAAACATCGCCACGCGGTCGGCATCAAGATTGCCGAAGATCTCTGCGTCCGACAGCAGTCCGCCTTGGGAGATGCCGAAAATGAAGCGGCCATCAAGCAGGTGATCAAGCATCGCGAGGCTGGCCGCGACTTGCGCGGGATGCGCGTTTGGCAAATTGACGGTCCCGGTGCCGAGGCGGATGTTTTTCGTCGCATCAGCCAAGCTGGCAATGAACATGGCGCACGACGTGATGTTCTCCGCGCGATCCGTCACGTGCTCGCCGACGTACCCCTCCGTAAAACCAAGTTCATCGGCCAGGATAAACGCCTCACGATCCTCCCGCAGGCATTGCCGCCAATCCTTCGTCATCGGATGGATCGGCATTGTAAAGAAGCCGAGTTTCATGGGGGAGTGGCCTTCCGGTAGAGCTGGAGTCTCGAGGCGGCATGCTGACACATGGCGGTGCGAGGCGGCTGCTTTAGAAAAGTCTCGATCACACGGAAGCAAATTAGTATTGGAGCACCGTCACCACCCGTCATCCCGGCGAAGGCCCATACGCGTTAACATAGCTGTTGCAGGGATTGATAGGTTCGCTTTCTGGGCGGCTCGCGCAGATGTCGAGCAGTGTTGGGTTGTTTGAGTGCTTGCAAGCTCGGTTGCGGCAGACGGCGGCGAGCAGTATTTTTGCGGCGACACACGTCAGCCGCCACAGCGTCGGCGCCGTCACGCGGCCTGGAGTTCGGGAGCCTGGCGGGGGGAGACCTCGAGCGCGCTGGTGTGCGGCTCGAGCAACAAGATCATCAAGAGATGTGCCAGGATCCAGGCTTTCGCCGTGCGCGGATCTTTGCCCGGCGGCCCGGCAAGGCCGATGACGCTCTTGAGGCGTTTGAACGCCATCTCGATCCGCCAGCGCAGGCGATAGAGATCGCCGACCGCTGCGGCTGTGTACCCATCTGAGCCGAGTGTGGTAACGAGAATAACCCATTCAGCCGCCACCAGCGTCTCGCCAGAGATCGTGTTGCCTTCGCGTTGGGCGGCACGGCGCGCCTTGGCTTTCGAGGTTTCAGCGGCCTGCGGGGGCTTGCGGAAGGCGATCAGACGGACCTTGAAGGCAGCCGCTTTCTTGCGCGCGATGAACACTTGCCGGTCGAGGACGCCGGTTGCCTTGGCCGCTTCGAGAGCTGCGATGAGTGCGAACGGATTGCCGGCGGCGTCAAGCCAACGCGCCGATTTCCAACCTGCCCTGACGATCAGATCACCACCGGCGGCGTACACCGCGGCGAGGCGGTCGGCGTGCATGTAACCACGATCCCCGATACGGATTTCCCCTGCTCCAACAGGCACGCGATCGAACTGCTCGCTGCCCTTTTCGTCCGTCAGCTCGAAAAAACTAAACCGCTCCGACGGCAGATCGAATGCACAATGAAGACGCCAGACGCCATTGCCTGAGCGGGCATCGCAGCCGAATTTCGGCACGCACGTCGCGTCCAGAATACGGATCAAACGGCCCTTGGCCGGATTGGCCGCGTTCGGTTCCACGCCAGACGCGAGCAACAACCCAACCAGATGCTGCAGCCAATCACCGCAATTGCCGAGCCGTTGAAGCAACGCCACCGCCGACAAATCCGCGAGCCCGACGGATGCCGACCACACGGCCGTCGACCGCAGTCCGAGCCCGCCGAGGCAATGCGCCAGGATCAACCGCAGCAGGTCCGGCGCCGACTTGACTTCGCGCGGCCGCAGAAACGCCCGTGTCGCACGGGCGCTGGCCGCAAGCTGCTCGGCGCCGCCGAGGCGGGCCAGCGTCGTCCCCCAGAGATCATTTAAAAGCGTGCCGTGTGTCATCAGCATGCTAGAATCTGATTTGATTACGGTACGCAACAGCTATGTTAACGCGTATGGGCGAAGGCCGGGACCCACGTCAGCTATGATTTTTTCGCAGCATGGTTGCTGCCTTCGCGGTCAAACAGTGGTTTTGATTCTCAGACCTAAATGCTGTGTTTGCGACGCCAATTTGTTGCTTGCCGTGGGTCCCGGCATTCGTCGGGATGACGAAAATAGAGAGTGTTCGATATCGGCCGGCAGCAGACGCCGCCGCGGCTCGAGCGAGGTTTGTCATCACCGCTTCTTGCTGGCTTTCGCCTTCAAGCTCTTCGCCACATCCTTGGAAACAAACTTCGAAACGTCGCCGCCCATCAGCGCAATCTGGCGCACGAGCGACGCGGTAATGTGGCGGACGCCAGGGCTGGCGGGCAGGAACACCGTTTCAATCTCCGGCATCATCGCGCCGTTCATGCCGGCCATCTGCATCTCGTAGTCGAGATCAGTGCCATCACGGAGGCCACGGAAAATCGCTTGCGCGCCGGTCGCGCGCGCCGCGTCCACAGTCAGGCCATCGAATGTGGTCGTCGAGATTCGGCAGCCCGTGCGCTTGGCGATGCCAGCTGTTTCTGAGAGCAGCATCTCGGCTTTTTCGTTCGGCGTAAACAACGGAGTTTTCCCGGGGTGCATGCCGATGCCGATGATCAGTACGTCAACGAGGCTCGCCGCCCGCGCAATCACGTCCAGATGACCAAGTGTGACGGGATCAAACGAACCCGAATAAAAGCCGATGCGTTTCATGGGTTGTGCGATTTCCTTGCAGTGGTGTTGCGCTCTCGTTTGTCATGGCCGCGCAGGCGGCCACCCAAGCAAACCAGAAATAGCGTAAAGACGGAAAGGTCAGAGGCTACTAAATTTGAATTTGCTGGACGCGTCGAGCCAATCGGATCGTTGCTTGGGTGGCCGCCTTCGCGGCCATAACGGGTGGTGAGTGCTGTGCCCAAGGCCGACATCGTCTCATTCGCACAAATCCTCACTTAAACGCCGCCAGTGCCGCCGGCACAACCTGCTGCCCCCACTCCTGCACGAAATGACCAGCCTCGGGAAGCACCAGCGGCTCGGGGCAGCCTTGGATCACTTTGGCAAGCGCACGCATGGATTTTTCGTTGAAGACGGGATCGGCACCACCGATGGCCATGAAGCTTTTGCCGCGCCAGGTGTCGCGCCACCAGTCCCGCGCGCGGCGGGAGTGCGCCACACCGCCCGCGTTGGCGTTGTCCGGCACCAGGTTCGGAAAGCGCTGCACGCCGGCCTTGTAGTGCACGCTCGGGAAGGGCGCGTCGTAAGCTGCAATCTCAGCCTCGCTCAAATGCGCGGTGCTGCGTTTCATCAGCTTGCCAATCGCCATATCTGGATTGGCATTGGCCCATGTCCGCCAAGCGAGAAAGCCATCTGACAGCGGGTGTTCCGCCGTCGCGAGGCTGGTGTTCATGACCAGCAGCTTGGTGTAGCGCGCAGCATCGTCCATGGGGAGCGTGAGGCCCAACAGACCACCCCAGTCCTGCACGACCAGCAGAATGTCTTGGAGGTCAAGCCGCGTGACCAGTGCTTGCAAACTGCCGCGATGAAAGTCGAACGTGTAGTTAGCAGGCTCAGCCGGCTTGTCGGAACGGCCGAAGCCAAACAGGTCGGGTACAATGACGCGGTAGCCCGCAGCAGTCAACAGTGGAATCATGCGGCGATAAAGATAGCTCCACGTCGGCTGTCCGTGCAGGCACAACGCAACGGGCCCTTTGCGCGGACCCTCGTCGATGTACGCCATGCGCAAGCCCTCATATCCCGCCAGATCGTCAAAGCGGTGCGGCTCAAAGGGGAAACCCGGCAGGTTTTCGAAACGCGCTTCAGGCGTGCGCAGCGCAGTGATGTCCATCAGGCAGGTCCATTGGAGGGGATTGAACGGCGACCCTTACCCCGGCCGGCGCGCCGTCGCCAGCACAGCGCCACCGATCACGAGCAAGCACCCCGCAAGTCCGTCCATGACGGCGAGCTTGCGCATGTCGATGGCAGCGCGGGCGCGGGCAATCGCATAGGTGTAGCCGAAGTCCGTGACGATCAACGTCGCCCAGAAGATGACCGCCAGCGTTACGAGTTGCGGCAATGGATCGCGCGTGGTGTCGACGAACTGCGGCAGGAACGCGCCAAGGAACAGCAGTACTTTCGGGTTCGACAGCGCGACGAGCAGGCCCTGGATGTAGTTCGTCCCGGCGCGGCGGGGCGGCGGCGGCAGTCCGCCCTCGCGGCGCTGCCACCAGCCCCACAGCTGGCGGACGCCAAGCACGATCAGATACACCGCGCCGACCCATCGGACGACGTCGAACCAGGTCGCCATCAGCACCATCACCGAGCTCATGCCCAACGCCGCAACCGTCACCGAGATGGCAAGACCCGTCCCCGTGCCGGCGAGCGTCGTCAGACCTGCGCGCAGGCCGCCCGACAACGTATTGGCGACGATCAGGCTCATGTTCGGGCCCGGCGTCAGCGCCAGCAGCACGCAGGTGCCGATGAACAGCGTCAGCGTACTGGTAGCGATCATGGGGGGCTCGTGAGGTGGGACGGCAGGGCTGCAATAACCTTACTGGAGGGCGTTGGTGTCAGCTACGATGCAGATTGAAAAATGAGAGCGAGCAGCTATGCATGGAAGGTCCCGCAAACGCACCCAGATGCCCCGTAGAGCGCGTTTACCAATCTGCTGGCACCCACCCTGCGCAAACGAGCTGAAGCGCGCCAGCGGTCAAATTTGAGGCTCTAGCGCGATTAACTCTGCTCACTGATAAATTAACCAAACAACCTGTCTTTCAGGGCTCTCATACATCCAGCTCGATCCATACCGGCACATGGTCCGAGGGCTTTTCCCAGGCGCGCGTAAAGCGGTCGATCCCGGACGCTGTGAGCCGGTCGGCCGCCTGCGGCGACAGCAGCAGGTGGTCAATGCGAATGCCGTCGTCTTTCGGGAAGGCGCCGGCCTGATAGTCCCAGAAGGTGTAGACGCCAGCACCGGGATGCCCGGTGCGGATCGCGTCGGTGAAGCCGAGGTTGAGCAGTTCAGCGTAAAGCGCGCGCGACTCTGGCTGCGCCAGCGCGTCGCCGGTCCAGGCCTCCGGCCGCTTGGCGTCGATGGCTTCGGGAATGACGTTATAGTCGCCCAATAATACAAACGGTTCTTCCAGTGTCAGCCGAGCCTGCGCATGCGCAATCAGCCGCTTCATCCAGCGGAGTTTGTAGTCGAACTTCTCGGTCCCGAGCGGATTGCCATTGGGGAGATACAGCCCGCCCACCCGCACAATGCCGCGCGCGCCGGTGGCAACCGCCTCGATGTAGCGCGACTGCACATCATCGGGATCGCCCGGTAAGCCGCGCTGCACATCTTCCAGCGGTACTTTCGACAAGATGGCAACGCCGTTGAAACCCTTTTGGCCATGCACCGCAACCGTATAGCCAAGCGCCTCGATCTCGGCGGCCGGAAACCCTTCGTCAACGCTCTTGATTTCCTGCAGACAGACGAGGTCCGGGTTGGTCTCCCGCAGCCATGTCACCAACCCCTCAATACGAGCTTTAATGCCGTTGATGTTCCAAGTCGCGATACGCATGCCGGCAGCTGCCTTTACGTGTCATTAAGCGTTTACGGTTAAAGTGTTCACGGGGGTGCCTTCACTGTTTGAGCGGCGAGGCCCGAAATGCCTATGCGATATCTTGAACGACGCTACCGGAAACTGCCGGTTGTCCGCGTATTATTTGCAACAAACATAGTGTTTGCGCTGGCAGTCTTGATTGCCTGGCAGCTAGCGGTATTGGCGGTGCTTGGACCGCTCGGTTGGGCGGCTGACCAACCTATACCCACCGCTCAAAACTTTGAGAACCTGTTTCGTTACCCATTAGTGATCTTCTGGGCAGGTCCGGCGCTCGCCATGGTCGTTGCCTGGCTGCTCATGCAGGCGCACAACCACAAGGCCGCGTTCGGTGTCTTGATCGTGCCCGTCTTGATGACGGTTCTGCTGATCGGCGTCTTCTTTCTAACGCCGAACAACGGCTTCTGACCAACGCCGCTGACAGCCAAGCTGACAGCCAAATAGCGTCACATCGCAAAGCTGGTCCCGCAGCCGCAGCCAGCGGTCGCGTTCGGGTTGGTGATCTTGAAGCTCGCGCCGATCAGATCATCAACGAAGTCGACTTGCGCGCCGGCCATATACTCCAGCGAAATCGGATCGATCAGCAAACGCGCGGACTGTCGCTCGATCACCAGGTCGTCAGCAGCGGGCGCGCCCACCAACTCGAATTTGTACTGAAAGCCCGAGCATCCGCCACCCTCGACACTGATCCGGAGGCAGGTCGGTTTGCCTTCACCAGCAGCAATTTCGCCGATCCGGCGCGCGGCCGCGTCCGTGAGGGTAACGGTTGCTGGGGCGAGTATTGTGTCGCTCATGGGGCTCTCGCAGTTCGTTGAATGGGAACAAACAGAGAAACAAACAGCGGCCTGTCGAACATCGGTGGCACGGCTGCGTCGCCCTCGATACATAGGCGCACACGTGTGGTTGTCAAACGGCCCACCCCGCAGTCTGTCCTGCGGGACTGGACCGCACGATAAGCCAGCAACCAAGCCAATCGATCCAGGGGTTCCGCGCCCGTGCCCGCTTTGCAGCAAACCGCCGACCGGTCCCGCGCTGCCTTCGCGACCGATCCAGCGCGCAGTCGTGGCCGCGCGTTGCCTGAAACGCCATGCCCTATGCGCACCCCGTTCCAGCGCGACCGTGACCGCATCGTGCATGCCACGGCCTTCCGGCGGCTCACGCACAAGACGCAAGTCTTCCTCTTCCACGAAGGCGATCACTACCGCACGCGGCTGACGCACACCATCGAAGTCGCCCAGATCGCTCGCGCCATCGCGCGCCTGTTGCGCCTTGACGAAGACCTCACCGAGGCTCTTGCTCTGGCGCACGACCTCGGCCATCCGCCATTTGGACACGCCGGCGAACGCGCACTCGACGCAGCCATGTCGACCCTCGGCGGCTTCGATCATAACGCCCAGAGCTTCAAGGTCGTTACCCGGCTCGAGCGCAAGTACGTAGCCTTTGATGGGCTCAACTTGTCACTCGAAACCCTTGAAGGCCTCGTCAAGCACAACGGCCCGATCAGCGGTCCCTATGCCCACGAGGCACGGCCCGGTGAACATCGCATTTTGCTCGGCGAGATCGCGCGGGCAGGCCTGACGCAAGCCCTGCGGCTCAATGCCCATGCGAGTGCCGAAGCGCAGGCCGCCGCCGTCGCCGACGATATCGCTTATGTAAACCACGACATCGACGACGCCTTGCGCGCCGGATTGCTGAAGATCGAGACGCTGGCGCACGCGCCGCTGGTCGGTCCTTACGTGGTGCGCGCGCAAGCCACGGGTGCCGACGCCGGCCGTCTGATCTACGAGGTCAACCGGCGCTTGATCACGGTCATGATCGAAGACGTCGCCGCCGCCGCGCGCGCCCGGTTGGAGCTCCTGCAGCCAACCTCCAGCGATCACATCGCCGCCGCCGGCCAAACGATTGTCACCTTCTCGGATGCCTTCAAGGCGGACCTCGTGGCGCTGAAGGCCCACCTGTTCCAACATGTCTACCGGCACGAACGGGTCATGCGCGTGATGCGCGACGCCGAAAGCATCGTCACCGATCTCTTCGGACATTTCATGCGGTCCAACGATGGCCTTCCGGACCGATGGGCAACAGCCGCCAGCGGTCTCGACGCCGCCGCGCGCGCCGCACTGATTGGCGATTTCGTGGCCGGTATGACCGACCGCTACGCCATCGCCGCTCATCGCACGCTGTTTGACCACACCCCAGAATTGCGGTAGCCGCAGCCATCCAATTTCTCGGCCGCGTGTGTTGGGGTCAGATCCATGGCTCTGACCTTATTCGACCAGCAATGCCCAAGACCAACGTCGCGCTCACGCGCCAGAACGGCTCAGTCATGAACATCTTTGCAGACATCGAGTTGCGCATCACGACGGCTCTGGAAGCGCTGAAAGCCGAGGGCAAGCTGCCGGCAGACCTTGCGCTTTCAGGCATTGAGGCCACGCCGCCGCGCGATTCCACTCATGGCGATGTGGCGTCCAACGCCGCCATGGTGTTGGCCAAAGCCGCCCGTATGAAACCGCGTGACATCGCCGACCTGCTCGCGCAAAAACTTGTCGTCGACGCGGATATCGTCAAGGCCGAGGTTGCCGGCCCTGGCTTTCTCAACATCACGTTCGCGCCTGGCATCTGGCACGCTCTTGTTCGCAAGATCCAGACCGACGGTGCCAGCTTCGGCCGCTGCGATCTCGGCAAAGCCGCGCGCGTCAACGTCGAGTACGTCTCCGCCAATCCCACCGGGCCCATGCATGTCGGCCATTGTCGCGGTGCCGTGTTCGGCGACGCGCTCGCCAATCTGCTCGCCTTCGTCGGCTACGACGTAACGCGCGAATACTATGTCAACGATGCGGGCGGCCAGGTCGGCGTGCTCGCAAAGTCAGCGTTCCTGCGCTATCGCGAGGCACTGGGCGAAGACATCGGCGAAATCCCGGCTGGGCTATATCCAGGCGACTATCTGAAGCCTGTGGGCGAAGCGCTCGCCAAGGAGCATGGCCCATCGCTGCTCAACTGGCCCGAAGAGCGTTGGCTGCCGCTCGTGCGCAAAGTCGCGATCGACGCCATGATGCCAGCGATCAAGGCTGACCTGGCCGCGCTCAACGTGAAACACGACCTGTTCTTCTCGGAG
>JANNEU010000168.1:0-14412 GCA_031379035.1 Hyphomicrobiaceae bacterium
TAGCGCTTCGATCTAAAGTGCGAGGCACAGAGAAAACGCCATGTTCGAGCCCCTCACGATACCCAACGGTCTCCTCGTTGCAGTCGCGCTCGCTTGCTCGACGGTTGCCGCCAATGCCCAGCTCGCGCCTCTCGGACTGACCGGCACCGACATGCCGCTGACCCTCGGACAAGCTAAGCGTGGCGAGATCAAGGATTTCGAGGCGAGCAATCCGGGGCTGGGACAAGCCGTCGCCTATCAGGCCCCAGGTTGGCGCAATACGCTGTTTGTCTACGACTTGAAGCGCAAGGACTTGCCGGAGAAGGCCGATGCCAAGGTGATCGCGCCGCAGCTGCAGCAGGCCGCCGGCGATATCCTGACGCTCAAGAAGCGCGGCGACTACGCAGAGGTGGAGGAAGGCTTGGCGTTCATGGTGCCGGCAGGTGCCAATCCGCGCTTTCACTGCAAATCGTATGTGCTGAAAAGCGCGACGCCCTTGGGTGGCATCAAAAGTGCGTCGTCCGAATTCGACAGCTATCTCTGCGTCACGACTTGGCGCAAGAAGTTCATCAAGGCGCGGATGACAACCGAGCGGCGTGCGTCCGCACCGCGCGAAGCGGCGGAGTTTATCGCCGCACTCGATCAGGCGTTGAAGCCGTAACCGATTGGCAAGGAACAACATGGGGACACCTGAATGAGACCGGCAGGCCGGGGACCGCTCGACAGTCTCTATTTTCACTATCCAACGTTTGCAGCGCCGCGCGCGCCCGAGCTTGATGGACTGAACCAGCGCCACCCCGTCGTCATCGTCGGCGCCGGACCCATTGGGCTGACGGCGGCTCTGACGCTCGCACAGTATGGCGTGCGCAGCGTGGTGCTGGAGCGCAAGGACACCTTCAACGACGGCAGCCGCGCGATCTGCATCGCGCGGCCGAGCATGCAGATTTTGCAACGGATCGGTGCAGTCGAACCATTTCTGGCAAAAGCGCTTGGTTGGCGCTATGGCCGCAGCTATTTTCGCGGGGCTCAGATCTATCGCCTGGAAATGCTGCATTCAGAGCACGAGAAATATCTGCCAATGTACAATCTGCAACAGCAGTACATTGAGCAATATCTGTATGACGCTGCAGCGCAGTCGCCGCTGATCGATGTGCGCTGGCAGAGCGACGTGGTTGGCATTGAGGCTGGTTCGGATTCAGTCGCTTTGCAGGTTGCATCGCCGCCGGGCGCGTACACACTAGAAGCAGACTACGTACTCGCGGCAGACGGCGCACGCAGCCCGTTGCGCTCCAAGCTGGGCCTGCGGCTGAGCGGCGACAATTACGAGGGCAACTACGTCATTGCCGACATCCGCATGGATCATGATTTCCCAACAGAACGGCGCGCGTTCTTCGAGCCAGCCAGCAATTCGGACGGCACCGTTCTCATCCACAAGCAGCCTGACAACATCTGGCGCATCGACTATCAGCTGCGCGACGGCGAGAACGCAGACGACGCCATCAAAGAAGCTGAAATCCGCCGCCGCGTGCAGGCCATTGTCGCGGACATCGGCCATCGCGGAAGTTGGGAGCTTGAGTGGTGGAGCATCTATACCGCCAACACGCTGTTGCTCGATGACTACGCCCACGGCCGCGTGTTCTTTGTCGGTGATAGCGCACACATCGTGCCGATCTTCGGCGTGCGCGGCCTCAACAACGGTTTGGCGGACGCCTGCAACATCGGTTGGAAGCTGGCCTATGTGCTGGCTGGCGCGGCAGACGCGCACTTGCTCGATAGTTACTCTCCCGAACGGCGCGGGGCGACGCTCGATGTGTTTGCCAATGCCACCAAGAGCACGCGCTTCATGACGCCGCCAACGCGCGGTTGGGCGTTGGCACGGCAGGCCGCGTTGTCACTGGCGATCAGCCACGAGTTTACCCGTAGCCTCGCCAATCCCCGCCAGATGCAGCCGTACTCGTATGCCGAAAGCCCGCTGACAGATCGCAGTGCCAGCGGCCAGGACTTCAGCGCAGGTCCCGCGCCGGGCACCGTCGCGCTCGATGCCAAACTCGCCGATAGCACCCACCTGCTCGATCACGTCGGCACCGGCTTTACGGGTCTGTTGTTTTTGAATGGCCAAGCAACGGACGAACAAAAACAGGCGCTGCAGAAATTGCACCAGCGCGACCCGCGCTTCACCGCGCTCATCGTCACCACGGAGGTTATTGCTCGCCCGCCAGCCGCGTTCCACGACACAATCCACGACGCGGGCGGCGCGGTCGCCTCCCTCTACGGTGCGTCAGCCGGCACGGTCTATCTGCTCCGGCCCGACCTGCACGTGGTGGGCCGCTGGCTCAATTTTGACCACGACGCTATCCTGCAGGCCCTGCAGACTTGCCTCGGAAGAACCACGTTATGAGCACACTGCCGTTTGAACACCTGGAACACGTCTACGAGTATCTGGCCGAAGCGATTGACCGCGCCGGACGCGACAACGAAGCCCTCTTTCTCGCCAAGCTCGCGCTCGCCCTGGCCAACGAGGTGGGTGACTTGGACACAGTCCAACGCTGCATGGCCATGGCCGAGAAGGATTTGACGCGGGCCGCCACGACGCATGCCACCCGTTGAGACATGTGCGCGTCAATCTCCGCCCACCTTGTCCCGGCGCGCGCGGCGTCGCACAATTGCCGTCGTTCGAGACTGTCCTGTGCTGGCGACACCGTTTCGTGCCCTGGAGTCAAAGCCAATGAGCCATATCGGGATGTGCAGCGGGCGGGCCGCTCGATGGGCCGGCGCAGTCCTTCTGATGACGTCAGCGTTGCCAGCCACAGCACAAGACGTACAGGCACCGGCAGCCAAAAGCGGCGCTTCATCAAAGCAGGGTGAAACGGCAAACCGATCCGGGGCGGCAACGCCGGCCACACCCGCGCGCCAACTCCCCGCCGACGTCACCACGCAGCACACCCTTGAGCTGCCCGGCCGCACACTGAAATTCAAAGCCACCGCCGGCGCCATCCCGCTACTGAGCGACGACGGCAAGCTGCTCGCCGAGATGGGCTACGTGTCCTACCAGCTCGACGGTGCTGATCCGTTGAAGCGGGCTGTCTCGTTTGCGTTCAACGGCGGACCGGGGTCAGCATCGGCGTGGGTGCACATCGGCGGCTTCGGGCCCTGGCGCTTGCCGATGGATGGCACGGCGGTGTCGCCGTCCGCACCGCCCGTGCTGGTGCCCAATACCGAAACGTGGCTCGATTTCACCGATCTGGTTTTTATCGATCCCATCGGCACCGGCTTTTCCCGCATCGCGAAAGCACCGGACGCCGCACCCGGCGCAAGCACACCACCAGCCAACCAAGGCACTGGCGAGGGCAATCGCAACCAAGGCGGCGCGCGCTACTTCTACTCGGTCAACGGCGATGCCGAATCCGTTGCCGACATGATCGCCAAATGGCTCCAAAAACACGAGCGCATGCTCTCGCCCAAGGTGATCGTCGGCGAAAGTTATGGCGGCATCCGTGCGCCGAAAACCGCGCAACTGCTGCAGACGCGCAAAGGCGTCGGGCTGAGCGGCATCATGCTGGTCTCGCCGGTGATGGACTACGGCACTTTCCGCGGGCCGCGCCATCGCACGTCGACGTTCCTCAACACGTTGCCGACGATTGCCGCCGCCGCCCGCGAAGCCAAGGGGCAGACCTTCAAAGCGCGCGATGAGCTGGCCGAAGTCGAGGCATACGCACGCGGAGCCTACCTGACTGACCTCATGCGCGGGCCGCGCGACGTGGCCGCACTGGATCGCGTCATCACCAAAGTCGCCGGCTACTCCGGCCTCGCCGAAAACGTGGTGCGCCAATACGGCGGCCGGCTCGATGAGTTCATCTACATCCGCGAGGCCAATCGCGCAGCCCAGCGCACGGCCAGCGGCTATGACGCGAGCGTCACCGGCGACGATCCCGACAGCACCGCCTATTTTCCACG
The DNA here is from genome assembly GCA_031379035.1 of Hyphomicrobiaceae bacterium. GTDB lineage: Bacteria > Pseudomonadota > Alphaproteobacteria > Rhizobiales > Hyphomicrobiaceae > JABFRJ01. The sequence continues at coordinate 3,934 of JANNEU010000168.1, forward strand.
CTGGGATGATCCGTTCTCGGGTGCGCTGACGGCACCGGTATCAGGTGCCATGCAAGCCCTTTACGCCAAACTCGGCTGGAAGACGGAGCTTGAGTATAACCTCTCCTCCAGCGACGTGAACCGCAGCTGGCAGTGGGGCAGCGCCACCAACGGTGTCGAGAGCTTCACCCAACTGCAGTCGACGCTGGCGCTTGATCCCAAGCTGCGGCTGCTGGTGACCCACGGCGCGACCGATCTGCGCACGCCCTATTTCGCCAGCGTGCTCTTGCTGGAGCAATTGCCGGCCTATGCGGATCGCCCCCGTGACCGGGTGCGGCTGGCGCTGTTTCCCGGCGGGCACATGCACTACAGCCGCGAAGGCGCCCGCAAAGCGCTGCGTGACGAAACCAAAGCGTTCGTTGACGCCATCATCGCGGAGCGTGCGAAACCTGAGTAATGTCAGCTCAAGTTGGTTAAAAAAGGCGTGCACAGAGTTAATGCACGCCAAGGGTGCTAGCATGCGATTCTAGAGGCAAAAAATATCAGGCTAGGAGGGTAGCCAGAAACAATTTTTGACGATCAGGACCCGCTCCAAAGCGTTTTAAACGCCCTTCTGAGGTGCCATTCTCGGGCCACCATGCCAAACCCGCTCAAACCGGGGCAAGATGGTAAATATCACAGTAAATATCACAGTGCCGCCAACACCTTGGTGCCCCTTGACGCTCACACCTCGCCCTTCACAAAGCTGGTAATCAGTGCGCAGGCGATGGCCTGCTTGCCCGGCACCCACCAGTTCTGCGGATGCTTGCCGGCCATCATCTGCGCGGCCTCCTCACGGCTGAACCAGCGCGCCTCCTCGATCTCGTCGGGATTGATGGTGATCGTGGTCGAGGTCGCATAACCGATACAGCCGATCATCAGCGAATGCGGGAACGGCCACGGCTGGGTCGAATGGAATTTCACCTCGCCGACATCGATGCCGGCTTCTTCGTGCACCTCGCGCTGCACCGCGTGGGCGATATCCTCACCCGGCTCGATGAAGCCGGCGAGCGTCGAGTACATCCGGGGCTCTTTCGCAAAGCGGCCCTCGTGGCCGAGCAGGCAGCGGCCACCCGCCTTGTCCACCACCAGCATGATCACCACTGGGTCTGTGCGCGGGAAATGCTCCAGCCCGCAGGCCCAGCATTTGCGCCGCCAGCCGCCGTCTTTGACCAAAGTGGTGCCACCGCAGCGGCCACAGCACCGGCCATTCTCATGCCACTGCACCAGCGCCTTGGCCTGGCCGATCAGCGACAGGTCTTCCGGGCTCATAACGCCCTGCATGGCCAGCGTCCGCAGATCAACCAGCGGGCGCAGATGGGTCAGCGCGCCCGGCGCGTGGCTGGTGCGGTGCTCGGTGACGCCAATAGCAAAGTGCGGCACGCCTTTTTTGCGATCAACGCCGAGGAAGATCACCTCCTCTGGCGCAAACGGCAGCCCGGCCGTCTCAAGGTCCGCGCGCGACAGCCAGCGGATCGCCGCCTCTGTGCGTTCCTTGTTGGAACGGATCACCGGCTTCTGATCCGCCAGCACAAGAAAGCGGGCATCGGCCCGGGCCAGCAAACCCGATAAATACGTCTCGTCGGACCGTTTGAGACCCTGCCGGTCGAGCACCGTTGTCGTGCCTAAGGTTGGAAACATCGCGCCCTCGTCATGTCGTCACCCGCCGGGCCCCGCGGCCGACGCAAATCAGTGGCCCCGTAACAACCACGGCACGGGCTGGGGTGCAATGCGGACTGTGAGCAGGTGCGGGATGGATCTTTGCCTGCCGCCAAAGGCCGCAAATGGAGGACTATGCACCGCCACCACGCCATCGCACACATGAGGCGGTCTCAAACAATCACCACGCTTTAAGCCGGCAGCGATGGCCGCACGGCGAGCCCCAGCCCGCGCCACGGCGTTGCCATCTCCACAACCGATGCGGGCCGCAGGCGCAGCAGTGGCCGCTCAATCAGCCGGTAGATGACATCGGCGATGACGAGATCGCACGCCAGCAGTGCCAGCGCCGTGGCCGGTGTAATGTCCGCCACGTACGCAGCAAAACCCACTGCCACCAGCATATGGCTGAGATAGAGCGCGTAGGTCCGTGTGCTTACGAACTGTGCGGCGCGGGCCACCACAGCGCTGCGCACCTCCGCGTGATAAAATGCCGGCAGCACAAAACACACCGACGCGGGCGCAACGGCCCAATAGAACACATGCGCAAACAAGCCAGTCTGCCCGGCCACCGGGTGATGGGCGAGCGCGAGCCAGAGCCCGACGATGCCAATCGCCGCCAGGTGCGCACGATACTTGGCCGCTTCGACCGCAAACCGCGTCATCGCCACATACGCGAGCGCGCCGTAGCACAGCGCATCCAACCGCAACAGCACCGCCCGGCGGAAGAGATCATCGAAGTCGGCGATATTGCCCTGCAGATGCCGGCTCAGCCGCGCCGCAATCGAGCCCACAATCAACACCAGCGCGACGCGCACGAGCATCCGTTCGAAGGTCCAGCCACAGCGCTGCCCCACCAGCAGCAACAGCGGCAGCAGTACGTAAAACCATTCTTCCAGCGCCAATGTCCACGACACACTGAACCAGTTGCCATTGGCCTCAACGCCGCCTGTCCAAACGTTCTGCGTCAACGTCAGATAGGGGCCAAGCGCCGGCAATCGGGCAAACTCGGCGACAGAAATAGCCCCGGCCCCCGCACCGACAACAACGGTCTTGGTCACCCACACGTAAGCGAGTAGCGCCAGAAAATAGAGCGGCAACGTCCGCATCCAGCGATTGACCAGGAAACTCGCTAGCGCGTCTGCGGTGCCGATACCGTCAAACCGCTCCGCAATCATTTGCGCAATCAGAAAGCCGCTCAGCGCAAAGAACACCTCGACACCGATGAAGCCCCACTGCTCCAGCGGTGCCCATGGCAGCCCCATGTGGTACACCACGACCGGCAGGATCGCGCAGCACCGGAGCACATCGAGGCCCACGTTACGGCGCATCTGGCGGACTGCGGACATCGAACCTTCCTCGCGCGCCTCACGAGGTGCGAGGCTGCAACGCGAGGGTGCAAGGTTCAGTCCAGGTGCCGAGCCCCCGCTTTCCGATCATCTTGATCCAGGCCCGAGGTCGCTCTGTGCCAAAACGGGACGCTGCGTCCAGCCGGCACCCGGTCCCTGCCTGGGGTGTCCGTAGGGGCTAGCGAGTCGGAAACAGCACGTGAGCCCCCTAACATGCCATGATTCGATTATGCCACATTGCCGGCTCACGCAAACCGCAATCTAAACTGGCTCCGGTGACACCGAAAAGGCAGTAAGTTCATCGCGCAAGCAACTGCTACCAGGGGCGGGCTTTGCGCGCTTGGAGAATTTGGTTCCTATTGCGGACCAGCTCAAGTTGACGCTTTTCTATCATTCGCAACGCTGCCTTGATCGAATCTGGGGTAGGTCCGCCACCCCGATAAGCGACTGCAATCTGCCCAAGTTCCTTTGCAGCAATCGTCCGGTCGTGAGTGATCGCCTCTAACACTCGCTTAAATGCGGCATCATCAATGCCAGCAGCCTTTAGTGCAGCCAAATGTGACACCACGTTCGTAGTGTGAGAGCTTGTACGGTCGGTTTTTCGGGCGCGTCGTGCCATTTCATCGATCTCGACGTCGGCCGCATCAAAAAGAGCGTCCATGGTAGCAGACTCCGCTGTTTGGAGGCGCGCGACAAGGCGCAACAACGCGAAACGCTACAGAGTCAACGTCGGCACCATAAGTAAGTCGAAAACGTGATGACAACCGACTGACTTCACCAAATACCTGACTCGCACCCTAAGTTGCAGGCATGGCTGCAGGCTCTTGTGGAGAACTTTCCAATGAAACCAATGGAATGGGCACCGGGTAAAGCCGTGCCCAGATTTCGTCGAACAGTGGAGTGAAGAACTCTCGTGCCTCGCTGCGGTCACCTACGTTTTCAGAAACATATGCTATGTCGCTACCCGCAGCGGCTGAAATCGCCACCTTGCGTGGTATGTTTCTCTTGAACCGATACTCTCTATCTGACCAAACGCGCCCAGCGTCCGACAGGTCGTTCCAAGAGGGCTGTTCGCGAGTGTGTATGCCGTCTTGTATGGTTAGCATTCCGACGGTGCCCAGGAGTTCTACAGCCAATTTGAGGTCTGTTTTAATTTCACGAACCATCGTCAGGAACTGTTGCACGGCCTCAGTCGACATGCGGTCCATTAGTGCCGGTACGACTAGAGCATGGCTCGCAACTAATGCGTTGATACCTGCCAGTGTCATGCGCGGCGGCATATCCAGAATGATCAAGCTGAACTCCCGCCTGACAACTGGATCAAGCAGGATGCGCGCAAGCCGATATCTGGCATCGCTAGCGCCATGCGGTTCCATCAGCCATTTGAGTAAGTAGCCGCTCTCGCTGTTGGCCAATGTGTAGCTTGCAGGGACTAGAGACGCGTTTGGCAGTTTCGGGTTCAAGCTGAGTTTTGCCCGGAGCAGAGTTTCGAAGTTGGCATCCGGACCGAGCAACCATTCTGCGTGCGAGGGCACCTCACGCTTGTCTGCCGCGAACATCATCATGTTCGACAATGAGCCTTGATAGTCCAAGTCGATCAACAGCACTGGCTTCTGCGGGACACGTTCTGCGGCGTAAGCCGCAAGATTTGCCGCCAAGGTGGTCTTCCCGACGCCGCCCTTCAGATTGCCCACCGTGAGGATGCGAGCACCTTCGTTCGAACTACTCCAAAGCTCATATTCTGGGAACGGTGCTGCTGTGGACGCCTTCCATAGCTCGTGTCCGCTTTCCGCCACGCGCCTGAGGTTCGTCTCCAGCAGGGCGACGCGCTCGCCCTGCGTTTTGAGCAACGCTTCCTGTTCCTTTATGCTGCTTGTTGACCGCTCAAGTTGTCGTTCGCGTGCGCCCAACCGTTCTTCCAGTGTTGCCGCTTGCTTGACGACTTCGGCGTTGTCTCGCGCCATAGAGCTAAGTTGCGCCGTTGAAGACTGGTGGATCTTCACCATGTCGCGCTTCGAACGATAGCCAAGGTAGAAGCCAAAAGCCGCAAGCGGGGCACCAAACACTGTGGCTAGCATTTTGAAAAACGGTTCAGCCGGCTTCACCCCAGCAATTAGATCTGCTTGCCACTGCCAAGCGGCAACGAGCGACAGCAGCACCCCAATGAGAACTTGCCACCAACGGCGCTCGATGAACGCAAATGCTTTGTCGACGAGCTTAAGTTTCTCTCCAGAAAGTTGCACGATTCCCCCAACGCCCCGATACCAATGAACCTTGGGGACACGTTATGAGGGGCGTCGAGAAGTTGCAACGCTTACTGTTCTTACGTCTAAGGTTGATCTCTGATGATCCAACCTGCCCATAAGTTTAGCAATCCAGTGCACACCCTCAGATCATATCCTCGAACGGCACGATGGTGCTTTTGACGGTCTTCATCGCCATGGCCTGGGCGACGGCATCTTTGACGCCGTCCAGCGTGAACGGAAACAGCGTCTGCATCTGACGCCAGGGATATTTGTCGCGCGCCTTGTAGAGCATCTCAACACCCAGTGGCAGATCGTTGGCCGTGAACGCCCACGAGCCGAGCAGAGTGATATCTTTCGTGCAGATGCGGTGCCAATTCGTCATGATCGGACCAGCGTCGGTGAACTGCCCCATCTCGATATAAGTCCCGCAATCGCGCAGGAACTCGATGCCTTCCGGCCCTGCCGTGGGGTGGCCCGAACAGTCCATCACCACGTCCGCACCATAGCCGCCGACGATGTCGCGCACCGCTTTAATGCGCGCCTCGGCTGTCACGTGCGTTTCGATGTTCACCGTCGCTTCCGCGCCAAACGCGCGCGCCAACTTCAGCCGCGGCTCTTCCGGCGCGCCAACCGCGATCACGCGGCCCGCGCCCATCTCCTGTGCCGCTGCAATCGCCAGAATGCCAATCGGCCCCGTGCCCTGAATGACGACCGTGTCGCCCCACTTGAACCCACCCGCCTTGATGGCGCGGTTGAACCCACGGATGCACGACGTCAGCGGTTCCGACAGCGAGCCCAGCAGCAAGCTCATATCATCGGGCAATTTGTAGATCTTGGTTCCCGGCAGTTCGCCAAGATCCACATAGACGTACTCCGCCCATCCGCCCCACAAATGCGGCGGCTTGTCGAAGCCGAGATAGCGGCCGTAGTAAACCGGCGTCAGGCACTTGTTAGCTTGATCGGGATACCGCTTACACCAGTCACAAAACCCGCACGGCATCAGCGGCGGCAGCATCAGCTTGGAGCCGACTTTGATTGGCTTTCCCGAGTGATCGGTTTTCAGCTCGCTGCCGATCTCGACGATCACACCCGCCAGTTCATGCCCCAGCGTAAACGGCCACGGCAGCGGCTTTGGCCAATGGCCTTTCAGAATATGCTGATCGGTGCCGCATACGCCGCACGCACCGATCTTGATCAGCGCGCCCTTCGGCGGCACTTTGGGCCACGGCACCTCGTGCATCGCCGGCTCGGCGCCCGGCCCCGCATAGGTCGTGACACGAATGGGTGGTTTGGCTGATCCGCTTGTTGTCCTGCTCGCCTTCGCCACTGTCGTCACCTTGCCCGCCATCGCACTCTCCGGTCACATGAGTTGCACCACAATCTGCAGATTTCGCCGACGTACGCAACGTCATGTTGGCAGCTGAAGGCCAGCGTGAACCGCGTCATGGCCGTTGACACGCAACCAGCGCGCAAGGTCGGGCGACAACGGCATGTCGACCAGAAATTTCATTTGGCCGACGCGAGCGCCACCGTCTCATCCTCGGCCAGAAACGCCGCATACCGCAGCACCTCCTCGAAATCGCCGGGTTCGAGATACGGATAGGCTTTCAAGATTGCGGCTTGCGTCTCACCTGCAGCCAACAATCCGAGCAGCCGAGCGACGGGAAAGCGCATGCCACGAATGCAAGGCTTACCTGTGCAAATGGCGGGGTCAACTGTGATCCGGGAAAAGTTCATTGCTCCAGGCTACCTCAGTCTTGTTCTCAATTCCAGCGTCCCTCAAGGCCCCCTGCCCCTTCACCCTTTGACGCGCACATAGCTCCCCGGGGCATCCTCGATGACGCCGTGGACGGCACCGGGCGTGCGCGCCTTGACCTGCTTGCCGGAATACTGCGACAGCCACGTGATCCAGTGCGGCCACCAGCTGCCTTTGACTTCGTCCGCACCGGCAAGCCATTGGTCGAGCGTCGCGCACTCGGGATGCGACAGCGGCCGTTTGTTGACCCAATAGGGATACTTGGTCTTGCCAGGCGCCGACACGACACCTGCGATATGCCCAGAGCCTGCGAGCACGAACTCCACTGGACCGCCAAACATTTTCGCGCCCGTGTACACCGACTTCGGCGGCGAGATGTGATCCTCGCGCGTCGCCAGCTCAAAGATCGGCGTTTTGATCTTGCCAAGCTCGATCCGCACGTTGTCGATCACCATCTTGCCGAGTGCGAGCTTGTTCTCGTGGTAAAACTCGCGCAGATAAAAGTTGTGATTGGCCGCCGGCAGCCGCGTTGAATCCTGGTTCCAGTACAGCAGGTCGAACGCCACCGGCTTCTTGCCCATCATGTAGTTGTTGACGATGTAGGGCCAGATCAGGTCCTTCGAGCGCAACATGTTGAACACCGTCGCCATGCGTCCGCCGTCGAGATAGCCCTTCTCCTCCATCATTTTTGCAATGGACTGCAGTTGGTTTTCATCGATGAACAGCTTGAGATCACCGGCCTTGGTGAAGTCCTTCTGCGCGACCAGGAACGTCGCCGATGAAAACGGCTCCTCACCCTTGGCAGCCATGACGCCCAGCGTCGTCGCCAGCAACGTGCCGCCGATGCAATAGCCCAGCATGTTGACCTTCTTGGTCTTGCACTCGCGCTTGGCCACCTCGGCTGCCATCAGCAGACCTTCGTTCATGTAGTCTTCGAACGTTTTGTTGGCGAGCCGTCCATCCGGATTGACCCACGACACGACGAACACCGTGAAACCCTGATCAACGATGTACTTGATGAAGCTCTTCTCAGCCGTCAGATCGAGGATGTAGAACTTATTGATCCACGGCGGCACAATGACGAACGGCACCGCATGCACGGTTGCCGTCGTCGGCGTGTACTGGATCAACTGGAACAGCTCGTTCTGGAAGATCACCTTGCCCGGCGTCATCGCGACGTTACGGCCAACGTCGAAAGCGGTGGTATCGGTCTGGCTGATCTTCAGCATCGACCCACTCTGCGCGAGGTCGCGGGCAAAGTTGTCCATGCCCGCGACAAGGTTGCCGCCCTGCGTCTGGATCGTCGCGCGCACGACCTCCGGATTGGTGCCGGGATAATTCGACGGCGACATCGCCGACACCAATTGCTTCAGGGCAAACTCTGCGTAGGCACGCGTGCGCTCATCAAGGCCCTGTGTCTTGTCCAGCGTCGTCGTCGCCCACTGTGATGTGACGAGATAAGCCTGCTTCCAGAAATCAAAATACGGGTTGGTCTGCCAGTCCGGATCTTTAAAACGGTTATCACCCGGCTCAGCCTTGGCCACGTCCGGTGCATCCTGTCCGAGCAGGCGCTGCGTGGTGTGTTGCCAGAGCTGGAAATAACTTTTCGTCAATTCCCCCTGCATCTCGGCGAGCTTTATGGGATCGGTCATCCAGTGCTGGCCCACCTCGGCCCAAACCTTGGCAACCTCCGTCATTTCGCCGCCAGCCGGCGGTGACATGGCCTGGCCCACCATGCCCTTTTCGAGCATCTGCCCCAGCACCGCACTCGACTGCTCCAGCAGCTTGAGCATGTTGCGCGCGGCCGCGTCAGGATTAGCAGCCAACGCTGCATGGGCGTCCAGATAGGCGGATGTCGGATCGACAGTCTTCAACATGGGAACTCCCTCGCGCGCCACGCCACGCGGCACCTGCATTTGCGCAACCAGAATCAGCCTAGTCCGGAGCGGTCACGACTGGAAGTGGTCTTGCGCACTCAGGCGCACTCTGGCGCACTATGGACTTGCCCGCTCCCTGCCGCATTGATCCGAACACATATGAACTTTCCTGATTGGACCGCTGGAAAGCACAAATGCTAATTAATCATCTTTCTGCTCAGCACAACGACAGGTGTGACGGGGCCATGGCTGATGTTTTCATAAGCTATTCCAAATCACGAGCGGATCTCACGCAAGCCCTTGCCAAAGAGCTTGAAGAGCAAGGACTTTCCGTCTGGTGGGACGCCGAGATGATCGCTGGCGGGTCGTTTCGTCAGCAAATTCAGACCGAACTCAAAGAGTGCAAAGCGGCCATTGTCATCTGGACGCCGCAGTCGGTCGGCTCCGATTATGTGCTGTCGGAAGCCGAACGGGCGCGGGTCGCCGGCAAACTCATCCAGCTTCGCACGCCCGATGTCGAGCCGGCCGACCTGCCGACGCCGTTCGATACCAGCCACGTCGCGCTGATCGATGACCGCCCCGCCCTTTTCGGCGCGCTGGCCCGGCTGGGCCTGCTGAAGGACTATGTGGCTCCATCGGGTAAGGCCCTGCCACTGTACCAGAATGCCAAGCCGTCATTTTTTGCGACCCGCCGCGGTAAGGTGGCACTTTCGGCTGGCCCGCTGGCGCTGGCGCTGGTTGGCGGTGCCTGGATCGGCCTCGGCACATCCCGCGCCCCACCAAAGCCGATCGATCTGACCGGGGTCGCAACCCGCGTCTCCGATCAGTTTCTCACACAAATCAGCGCCGGGATGAGTGACTCGAGTTTATTTGCCCCAGACGTGCGCTTGGGCCGCCGTGGTCTGATGAGCCAAGCCGAGGCAGCCACCGAACTGCGCAAGCTGAAAGACAAAGTCGCCTCGATTAAGTGCCGCACCGATGGCACAGCACCCGTGCTCGTGCCGCCAAACAATGCGCCCAACGGCTTCCGCGCCAAGGTCTCCTGCATCTGTGACGTCACCGATAAGTCAGGCGGAACGATCACCCAAAAGTTCCCGCTGGAGATCGAAGCGGTGCCAGCGGCCGGCGGCAAGTATCTCATTTCCGGGCTCTGGCAGCCTGAAACGATGGTTTTCTGGCAGCCGCGTAACGCGAACTGAACAGGCAGATTGTTTTGAGAGAGTGCAACGTCCTTGGCGTCTCGCGCGGAGGCCCGGAGGCATCCTGTGTTTTCGATCGCACATCTGATGCCGTCACGGTTTGACGGCCGTCGCTGCGTCCATGTCGTGTCCATGGCGGTCCTCTCGGCCGTGCTCATGATCGGCACGTCGATCCGCTTCGCCAACGATGCGGCAGCGGCGTCCGAGGCCGATAAATTGAAAACCAAAAGCAAGGGTGGCGGGCCAGGAACCGGCGGCGGCACTGGTGGTGGCGGCGGCAAAGGCACCGGCGGCGGCACCGACGGTGGTGGCGGCAAGGCGACTGGCGCAGGAACCGGTGGCGGCGGCGGTGGCGGCACTGGTGGCGGCGGCGGCAAA
>JANNEU010000180.1:0-6330 GCA_031379035.1 Hyphomicrobiaceae bacterium
CCAGCGCAAGCGTGCGGCTCTCCAACAGCGCGTCTTGCTGCAGCGGGAGGCAATGCAGCGGTACAGTGGCTCGGTCGAGAAGAACTTGGATCGCCTACGCCGGCAGCAGGCTGAAACTCTCCGCGCCCAGCAATACGGGCAAAGCTACTATCAGCGGCGTATCCCACCCCCGGACCTGCCACAAAAGCAAAGTGACCCGATCGGCCAGCGATTGGATGCCCTACGCCAACAGCAAGCCGACACGTTGCGCGATCAGCAGCGCATAGGAGCGCAGCAGGGCTACGAAACGCAGAATGCCATTCGACGTTTGCGGAATTGATCTGCCGCTCACCCAACGCAAAACGGCACCTCCCATGGGGAAGTGCCGCCGCAGTGCCAGAGCAATTGATAGGGCAGACCTTCCGGCCTGCCCCCATCTTTGTCCAAGAGCGCCGACCTTACTTGTCGTCGACTTCCTTCTTCTTGATGGCGGCCTTGAAGATGTCGCCGAGCGAGGCGCCAGAGTCGGTCGAGCCGAACTGCGCGACGGCCTTCTTCTCGTCCGAGATTTCAAGCGCTTTGATCGACACCGTCACGCGGCGCGTTTGGCGATCGAAGTTGGTCACAGAGGCATCCACCTTGTTGCCGACCGAGAAGCGCTCTGGGCGCTGTTCGGCACGATCACGCGAAAGATCAGCACGCTTGATGAAGGTGGTGAATTCGCTGTCGGCGATCTTGACCTCGATGCCCTGCTCTTCAACCTTGATGACTTCACAGGTGACCGTGTCGCCTTTCTTGATGTTGCCAACCGCCGCGATCGGATCGCCGCCCACTTGTTTGATGCCAAGCGAGATGCGCTCTTTGGAGCTATCAACATCGAGCACGACAGCTTTGACGTTGTCGCCCTTCTTGTAGTCCTTGATGGCTTCGTCGCCCTGCTTGTTCCAATCGAGATCGGACAAGTGAACCATGCCATCCACGCCGCCATCGAGACCGATAAAGAGGCCGAACTCGGTGATGTTGCGGATGGGGCCTTCAACAATGGCACCGCGCGGATGCTTGGTGAGGAAGTCGTCCCACGGATTTTCCTGGGTCTGCTTGAGGCCCAGCGAGATCCGCCGCTTGTTCGGATCGACTTCGAGGACCGTCACATCCACTTTCTGGCTGGTGGCGACGATCTTGCCGGGGTGCACGTTCTTCTTGGTCCAGCTCATTTCGGAAACGTGGATCAAGCCTTCAACGCCTGGCTCAAGCTCAACAAATGCGCCGTAGTCCGCGATGTTGGTGACTGTGCCAGAGAACTTGCCCTGCACCGGGTACTTGGCTTCGATGCCAGCCCACGGATCGGACTGCAGCTGCTTCATACCAAGCGAAATGCGCTGGGTATCCGGATTGATGCGGATGATCTGCACCTTGATCGTGTCGCCCACATTCACGATCTCGCTCGGATGATTGACGCGGCGCCAGGCCATGTCGGTCACATGCAGCAGGCCATCGATGCCGCCCAGATCCACGAAGGCACCGTAGTCGGTGATGTTCTTGACGAGACCATCGGTGATCTGGCCCTCGGCCAAACGGGCGACGATTTCGGTGCGCTGTTCGGCGCGGGTGGCTTCAAGGATCTCGCGGCGCGAGACGACGATGTTGCCGCGGCGGCGATCCATCTTCAGGATCTTGAACGGCTGTGGGCTGTGCATCAGCGGACCGATATCGCGCACGGGGCGCACGTCGACCTGCGAACCGGGCAGGAACGCCACGGCGCCGTCGAGGTCTACTGTGAAGCCGCCTTTGACCTTGTTGAAGATCGTACCGGTGACGGTTTCCTTGTCGTTGAACTGCTTTTCGAGCTTGACCCAGCTCTCTTCACGACGCGCCTTGTCGCGCGACAGCACGGCTTCGCCCATCGCGTTCTCGGTGCGCTCGAGATAAACCTCGACCGTGTCGCCAACCTTGAGATCAGCCGACTTGCCGTTGACGGCGAATTCCTTGAGGGCGACGCGGCCCTCCATCTTCATGCCGACGTCGATGACGGCGATGTCCTTCTCGATGGCAACGATCTTGCCTTTTACGACGGAGCCTTCGTAGACGTCGTCCTTTTCGAAGCTCTCGGTCAGCAGCGCCATGAAATCATCGCGCGTGGGGTTCATTTCTTTGCTGCTTGATAGAACTGACATGCATGGTCCAGTGGTTATGCCCCATTGCGGAAGAGCTCCGAACGGCGGCCGGTTGATGACAATGTGAGTGATCGGACCCAAGCTGGAGGCTGCGGTGCTGTGAGCACCGCAAAACGCACCCCAAAAGTCGCACGGGGGCGCCTGCCCGAAGGCGGGTCTGGTCGTCAGGGTCGGTGGGGTGCTGCGTTTAGCCCGTCAGGGCCTGCCAACGTGATTTAAGGTGCCGGGGGGCACCCTCATTGGCCGATCTTCCTCGTGATCAAACGAACAGCAGCATCGAACGCCGCTTCTATATCCAGATGTGTTGTATCGAGCAAGAGGGCATCGGCAGCGGGCTTCATGGGGGATGTGGACCGGTTGGTGTCGCGCTCATCGCGGGCCTGAATGATCTCTATCACCCCGTCGTAGGTCACGGCTTCGCCTTGGGCAGCCAGTTCGTCGTAGCGCCGCCGGGCGCGGACAGCGGTCTCAGCAATCACGAAGATTTTCACATCGGCATCAGGCAAGACCACCGTGCCAATGTCACGGCCATCAAGCACGGCACCGCGGCCCTGCCTGGCGAACGCCCGCTGAAACGCTAGCAGTACCTTGCGGACCTCTGGAATCTTCGCAACAACCGAGGCAGCCTCGCCAGCGCTGGCCTCACGCAGGGCGGGGTCTGCCAGACTTCCAGCATCGAGGTTGCGGGCTGCCAGGGTTGCAGCAACGACGTTGCCAAGTGGCTGACCTGCCCGGACGACATCGCGCGCCACCGCCCGGTACATGGAACCGGTGTCGAGATAGCCCAAGTTATAGTGGGCTGCGATCCGGCGGGCGAGTGTGCCTTTGCCGGATGCTGCCGGGCCATCAATGGCGATGATCATGCCTGGTGCCCTTCTACCCTTGTCGGGCTGCTGACTACACGGGTCCGCCACCACGGCGCAATGGGACGGTGGTCAGGGGCCGGTGGACAGAGGCCCGTGGACAGGGGCCCGTGGACAGGGGGCGGTGGAGCGCTGTGCAGCAGCCCGCGCGAGACACTTCTGCAACGGTTATCCCCAGAGGTGGTCAGCAGGGGTGTTAGCGGGGCTGGTGATCTGGTAGTGCCCAAACCATCAGTTAAGTTGCATCTCAATTTCGCGTAGGGTGACATGGCAGCGGGGACGACGGTCAAACGGGCGACCACACAACGGGTCGGCCTGGCGCTCATAGGAGCGCTGATAACAGGAGCGCTGATAACAGGAGTACTGGGCGCACCAGCGGCCCCAGCGCGCGCGCAGTTTTCCATCACGGTGCCAGCGGTCGAAGTCGCTGTCCAACTGCAAAAGACCCTCGGCGAGACGATGGTTCATCTGCACAACCGGGGTCCGCTGACCAACGGCAGCTATCATCAGGCCAATGCGTCCTCCATCAAAGTCCCGGCCAAGGTGACGCGCATGCCCGGCCAGCGCACGCGGTTCGATATCCCCGATGAAAGCCGTATCGTCCTCGGCCGGCGTTACGGTTATTACGTCGATCATGTCCGTTCGAACGGTGTCTTCGTGGCGTCCGGCCCCGACACGTTCACGCTGACGATCACCCTCGCCTCGCCAGGCCCGGCCCTCGTCGGCACGTGTGTGCGACTGCGTGCGCCCATTCAACCCTGCACAACCCTGGGCGAAACGGCCTTGCCACCCGTCGAGTGGCGCGACGCGCGCGTCGACATCATCGTCAAACCAACCGTGATCGACCGGCAGGTTGCTCTCGACGTCCAGACTGTGGCCATCGGCGGCACGTTCGATTTCGGCACTGCGTGCGCGTGGCCCTTCGTGGGTAGCCGCCTTTGCGCTGCCCTGAACCGCCAGGCCGACAAACTCCGGCTCAAGGTGGCAGAGAAGGTGAAGACCCATCTCAACTCGGCCCAGATGCGCGCCCAGATCGCAGCCGGTGTGCGGGGGTACCTCGACACCGTGTTGAATGAACCACTGGTCTCCGTGCGCAGCCTCGACATGCAGAACGGCCAGATCACCATCGTGCCGCGGTTGGGACGATAATTTATAACGTCCTTGACCATTGCCGTCGCGCCGGGAGAACGTGAAAGACATTCGGTCTTTTCTCCCTCACCCGGTATAGTCCTATGGCCAAGTCTGCCGTCAAACCAGCCGCAGCCACCCAGCGCGATACCCGCCATCCGCTTGATCCGTTGTCGGAATCCGAGATCACGCTGGCGTGCGAGCTGCTGAAGACGCTCAAAAAGCTGTCGCCCGCCACGCGTTTTGCGTTCGTGCAGCTCGAAGAACCGGCCAAGGCCGATGTGCTGGCGTGGACACCTGGCAAGCCGTTGCAACGCCGCGCCGCCGCCACCGTCTTCGATACCAAGACCGGTGCCACACACATTGGCGTCGTCGATCTCGACAAGCAGGCCGTGTCCTCCTGGATCGAGCATAAAACCAAAGAACACCCCTACGGCCAGCCGCCGGTCATCATCGAGGAATTCTTCAAGGTCGGCGACATCGTCAAGAAGGATCCTGGCTGGCTGAAGGCCATGAAACGCCGCGGGCTCACCGACAAAGACATAGAATTGGTGCAGGTCGATCCGTTCACCGCCGGCTACTTCAATCGCGAGATCGAGAAGGGCCGACGCCTCGTCTCCGCCGTCAGCTACTTTCGCGCGGCGCTGAAAGATAACGGCTACGCACACCCCATCGAGGGCGTCGTCGCGCTGGTCGATCTGATCGAGGAAAAAGTCGTCGAACTGGTCGATGACAAGGAGATCATCCCGATCCCCAAGACCAAGCGCAACTATGACCGCGACAGCCTCGGCACGCCGCGCACCACCGTCAAGCCGCTCGACATCATCCAGCCGGACGGCCCGAGCTTCAAGGTGGATGGCTGGAAAGTGGATTGGCAGAATTGGTCGTTCCGCGTCGGGTTCTCAGCGCGCGAAGGTTTGGTGCTCAGCCAGATCTCGCAGACAGATGGCGGCAAAGAGCGTCCCATCGTCTATCGCGCGAGCTTGACTGAAATGGTCGTGCCCTACTCCGACCCGACCACCAACAACTTCTGGAAAAATGCCTTCGACGCTGGCGAATACGGCCTCGGCAAACTCGCGAATACGCTGGAACTTGGCTGCGATTGCCTCGGTCACATCCACTATTTCGACGTGGCCGTCGCCGACGACAACGGCGTGCCGGCGCTGATGAAGAACGTCATCTGCTTGCACGAAGAAGACTACGGCATCCTCTGGAAACACTACGAGTTTCGCACCGACACCTACGAGGCGCGCCGCTCACGCCGCCTTGTGATCTCGTTCTTCGCCACGGTGGGCAACTACGACTACGGCTTCTACTGGTACTTCTACCAGGACGGCACCATCCAGCTCGAAGCCAAGCTGACCGGCATCATCCAGACCTCGGCCGTGGCGCCGGGCAAGCCGTATAAGTGGGGCGGCATGGTCGGCGAGGGCCTCGCAGGCCCGACCCACCAGCACATCTTCAATGTGCGCCTGCACATGATGGTCGATGGCGAAAAGAATTCGGTCAGCGAGCACGAGTTCGTGCCGCGCCCGTGGGGCAACGATAACCCCTACGGCAACGTGTTCGACACGACCTCACGCGTGCTGACGCGGGAACGCGACGCAGCGCGTGAAGCCGACGGCCGCACGGGCCGCTATTGGAAAGTCACCAACCCGAACAAGAAGAACAGCGTCGGCGGCCATCCCGGCTACAAGCTGGTGGTCAACCCCTCGCCGCTGATGCTGGCGCAGGAGGGCTCAGCGATCCGTGGCCGCGCGCAGTTCGCGACCAAACATGTGTGGGTGACCAAGTACGATCCCGCCGAGCGCTACGCCTCGGGCAACTTTCCTAACCAGCACGCGGGCGGCGACGGCCTGCCGAAGTTCATCGCCAACAATCGCTCGATCGAAAACGAGGACATCGTCGTCTGGCATTCCTTCGGCCACACCCACGTCTGCAAGCCCGAGGATTTCCCGATCATGCCCGTCGAGTACGCAGGCTTCACGCTGCGCCCCAACGGCTTCTTCGCCGAAAACCCCGCCATGGATTTGCCCCACGACGCCAACACCGCCAGCACCGATGCGCGCGACGGCAAGAGTTGTTGCGATTGACACAGATCATAGCGAGCGCCGTCGCCCAGCCTCGCCATCCCCCGCGATCCCGAACAATTCGGCTACCTCTCCGAGTTCCACGGCTTTGGCGTC
>JANNEU010000181.1:0-3982 GCA_031379035.1 Hyphomicrobiaceae bacterium
CGCCTGGATCGCCGGCCCATCCGCCATCGGGTCCGAAAACGGCATCCCAATCTCAATCAGATCCGCCCCTGCCTTCGGGAGGCCCAAGAGGATCTGCTTCGCCGTCTCAAAATCCGGATCACCAGCCATCAGGAACGTGACCAGCCCCGGGCGCTTGGCCTTCTTCAGCTCCGCAAAGCGCCGGTCGATACGGGTGGGGGTATGGGAGGTCATGGGAGGCTCGGTCACTTCTTCTTCTGTGCTGTTTGCTTCTGCGGCTTGTCGCGCCATGGTTGCTCGCGTGAAAAACGAACGGCCTTGACGATGTCGTCGGTCGTCACGCGCCCACGATCGACCTTCGGCAGATCCAACGGCGACGACTTAGGCTGTGTGAGCGACAGCACAAAGGTCTCCCCATTGCGCCGCGTGATCATCACCGCTTCATCGCGGGCCCTATCTAGCACTTCGGCGAACTTTTGGCGCGCCTCCGAAAACGTGTAGACACGCATTTTATCTCTCCACGGGCTTCAGGCCTATGTGACGTGCGACGGTCAGCATCCGCTTGTCGAGTGTCAACAACTTGGCGCCAGCCTCTCGCGCGCACTGCAGCATGTAGGCGTCATAGGCGTAGATGTCATGTTCCGCCGCAAGTTGCACCGCCGCCGCAAGATCGATGTCGCGCAACGTGACACGAAAGGTCGCGGCGGCGTGCCAAGCCGCCTGCGCGTTCGCAATCGGCAGAAGCTTGCGTTTGACCAGCTTGGACAGCGCATTGCCGATCTCGAACGGCAGCGAACGCGGTGCCACTGCTTCATGGCCTTCGGCCGCCCCGATCGCCCAGTCGCGCTCCGGCTCATCCAGAACAACCGCAATCACGATGTTCGCGTCGATGACGATTTTCATGCGTACAAATGTACAGGTCAGCCGAGGTGGCGTCAAATGCGCGCGCACTCCGGCCGCGCAGTCGCACTTTCCAACGCGTTCCCGGAATATGGCCGCGCATGTTCTGCGCGGCAAACATCCGGGATCTTTGCCGGCCCATCGTCTGGAGTTACGCTCCGGCCGGGGACGCGGAGTGGAATTCGGTTGGGGTACGCGCGTTTGGAATTGGGGCGAGTGGCGAGACCATCGCCCGCGCCAATCAAACCTACGAATTGAACCATAGGTTGGGTTGGCGCGCCGACAAATCCCACCATTTGGCGTTCGCACTTTCCTCGCGCGAAATCCACTACTCACAATGCAGGACGATCATCCTTGTCTTGATCGTCAGTCGCTCGATGCTCAGGCGTTCAGGTGCGAACGTAGCCAATCGGTCCCAAGATTCATGACGCGGACGCACGCCCAGTCTGAGTTCGCTTTCAATTCGATTACCGCAATTGAGTCGTCGCTATCGACAACGCTTTTGAGCGCATCTTTTATTTCGACGGCTGTCGCGTTGAGTTCCACCATCCACAGAGACTCAAGGAGCTTCTTCGCGTTCCAAGAGTAGAGCTTCGTCCATATCGGGTGATAGTCGCGGATCTTATGAAGATCGTAGCTGATTGCGTATAGCGCCATAGAAGTCGTTCTCCATTGCTCTTAGAGCAAATTAAAGAGCCGGACTTACTTGGCTGCCATTGCGAACGCTGATATGATTCGCAGGTGAGGAACTAGATTTCCCGCTGCCGACTCAGACCGGTGAGAAGACTTGGCTGCGCAGGTGTAGAAGACCAGCGCGGTTTTGATATACATGTTCACTGTGGAACAAAAGGAGTTTATTTTTCGGATTTTGCACTTAGATGAATTGACAGACTGCAGTGTTTTTGTGCGATTCGCATGTCGACCCAGTTTTGCTTAGCAGAATGCTTTGTAAGCTATTGGGCCACACCTATGACGCGGTGACCGGAGAATGGTTGGCTCGCGCCCCACATCTCCCCCTAAACCTCCATCCCCAACGCCTTCGCCACCGTGAACAAATCCTTGTCCCCGCGGCCGCACAGGTTCATCACCAAAATCTGGTCCTTGCCCATCTTCGGCGCGAGCTTGCCGACGTACGACAGCGCATGCGACGGCTCCAGCGCGGGAATAATTCCCTCGAGCCGCGTGCACAGCTGCAGCGCCACCAGCGCTTCCTTGTCGGTAATCGACGCATACTGCACACGCCCTGTATCGCGCAGCCACGCATGCTCCGGCCCGACGCCGGGATAATCCAAGCCCGCTGAAATCGAGTGGCCTTCGAGGATTTGTCCGTCCGCATCCTGCAGCAGATAGGTGCGGTTGCCATGCAGCACGCCGGGACGGCCGCCATTCATCGACGCCGCATGACCGTTCTCCACGTCGAGCCCGTGGCCGCCCGCTTCCACGCCCCAGATCGCCACGTCCTTGTCGTCGAGGAATGGATGGAACAGCCCGATCGCGTTCGACCCACCGCCGATGCATGCCACCAGCACGTCCGGCAGCCGGCCCTCGGCCTTCATGATCTGCTCGCGCGTTTCCTGGCCGATGATCGATTGGAAATCCCGCACCAGCTGCGGATAGGGATGCGGACCCGCCGCCGTGCCTATGATGTAATACGTATCGCCGACGTTGGTGACCCAATCGCGCAGCGCCTCGTTCATGGCGTCTTTCAACGTGCCCGCCCCGCTCGTCACGCTATTCAACTTCGCGCCCAGCAGCTTCATGCGCGCCACGTTCGGCGCCTGCCGCTCGATGTCGGTCGCGCCCATGTAAATTTCACACGGCAGATCGAACTTCGCACACACGGTGGCGACGGCCACGCCATGCTGCCCGGCGCCGGTCTCGGCAATGATCCGCGTCTTGCCCATGCGGCGCGCGAGCAAAATCTGCCCCAGGCAGTTGTTGATCTTGTGTGAGCCGGTGTGGTTCAGCTCATCGCGCTTGAAGTAGATTTTGGCGCCCCCCGCGTGGCCAGCGGCCACGGAAACATCTCTGTAGTGCTTGGTCATGCGCTCGGCGAAATACAGCGGGCTCGGCCGGCCCGAGTAGTGCGTATGCAGATAGCCCAGCTCGGCCGCGAACGTCGGGTCCGCCTTGGCGGCATTGTACGACTTCTCAAGGTCCAGGATCAGCGGCATCAGCGTTTCCGCCACAAACCGCCCGCCGAACAGGCCGAAAAAGCCCTTTTCGTCCGGCCCCGTGCGGTAGCTGTTGGGACGGTTGGCCGGGTTGTGCGGATCAATTGGGGTAGCCATTGTCGTGTCTCATACGGGAGTTCACACGCCGCCGGAGAATGCCGGGCGCGCTTCGAGCACTGAGGACCATACGCCATGCCGCAATGCAAGTCCCGGCGGACCGGTATCGTCTTCCGCCATCACATGAATGTCTACGCAATCTCAGCGAAATCTCTCTCATTCATCATGGCCGCGGAGGCGGCCACCCAAGCAAGCTGCCAATCTGCGCTGTTACCGGGCAGGGAAGCACGTGTCAGACACGTGTCGTCTGGTCGTTTGCACAAAGTATCGGTACTCCATTGATGCTTGCTTGGGTGGCCGCCTCCGCGGCCATGACGGCGGGGAGGGCCAAGATGAAATCGAACGCGAATGGAGCGCGGCCAAGTTCAATGACCAAGCACTGGTCCCATATCCGCGGCGTGTTGTTCGACAAGGACGGCACGATCCTGGACTACGAAAAAACCTGGCTGCCGATCAATCACAAGGTCGCGCTGGCCGCAGCCGGCGGCGACCGACAGCTGGCGGACGAACTCTTGCGCGCCGGTGGCCACGATCCGGTGACCAATCGCGTCGCGCCCGGCAGCGTCATGGCGGCCGGCACCAACGACGACATCGCGGCCTGCTTCGCTGCCATCCTCGGTCCGCGCACGCCGCCACGGCTCGCCGCACACATCTCCGAGATTTTCGCTACCGGCGGCGGCGAAACCGCCACGTTGATCGACGGCGCGCACGAAGCCGTGCTGGCCCTCAAGGCCAAGGGGCTGACGGTCGGCCTTGCGACCAACGATACCGTCGGCGGCATGCAGGCGTCGCTCGCCCGCGTCGGCATGCTG
>JANNEU010000199.1:0-29711 GCA_031379035.1 Hyphomicrobiaceae bacterium
CAAAAAACGCGCCGCCGCCACGTTTGTTGTGGATACGAGCGGCCCCCTGGCCTCCACGGCCGAGCAGATCGAGGTAGGTCTCAAACATCTAAAAGCTGAAATCGAGTCGGGCCACCGCCGCGCCGAAGCCTTCGCAACGCACTGGCGAATGGCACCTATCGCTTAACCCGGCGACACTCACTTTTTTCGTTGTCCCGGCCTCCGCCGGCATGACGAGAGGGATCAAAAATGCTCCGCGAAATCATTCTCGACACCGAAACCACCGGCCTCGATCACGCCAAGGGCGATCGGCTCGTCGAACTCGGCTGCATCGAAATCATCAACCGCGTGCCGACCGGCAAAGAATATCACGCCTTCATCAACCCCGAGACGCGCGACGTGCACCCGGACGCCGAACGCATCCACGGCATCAAAACGTCGTTCCTCAAAGACAAGCCCATTTTCAAGGCTGTCGCCGCCGATTTCCTGACCTTCATCGACGACGCCCCCCTGGTCATCCACAACGCGCCCTTCGACATCGGCTTCATCAACATGGAGCTGGAGCGCCTTCGCCTGAAGCCGCTCGGTATGGACCGGGTGGTCGACACGCTACCGATGGCGCGGCGCAAGTTTCCAGGGGCGTCGAACACCCTTGATGCGCTCTGCAAGCGCTTCAGCATCGACACCCGCGAACGCACCAAGCACGGTGCCATCGTCGACAGCCTGTTGCTGGCCCAGGTGTATGTCGAGTTACTGGGCGAGCGTCAGACGACCCTCGGCTTCGGTGGACCCGCTGCCGCAGCGCGTGGCCAGAAAAACGCAGCGTCCCGCACCAGGAAGGCCGCCGTCCGCCCGCAGCCCCTCGCTCCTCGTCTGTCTGTCGCCGACGAGGCCCAGCACGCCGAATTTGTCAAAACACTTGGGGCCAACCCGCTTTGGTCGCGGGTTAAAAGTTAACCAGAAATCAGGCAGTGCCCGGAGCCGCAGGGCCGGTCCAGCCAAAAATCAGAAGCAGACCGAGGCAGAGGCTCTGGAATGCCGTTTAAACGAGCCTGGAGGGCCCGTAGGCGGGCAAAATTTAATTTTGCTAGGTAGGGTAGCCAAAATTCGAAAACCGCACCAAATCGCCTTAAAATGCGTCTGGCGCGATTAACTCTATCCAGCTGATTTTTAACCAGATTCAACGGCTCGCAAAGACCCTGACCCGCACCTCTCAGGCTACGGCCGTTCCGCCACCCTGCTGCTTCTGCATGTACAGTCCTGCGAAATCGATAGGGTCGAGCAGCAGCGGCGGGAAGCCGCCTTCGCGTGTGATATCCGCCACCAACCGCCGCACAAACGGGAAGGTCAGCGCCGGGCAATTGATCAGCAGGAACGGCTCCAGCGACTGGTCCGGCACATTCTCCAGCTGCAGCGCCGCGCCATACTGCAGCTCCAACTCATACAACACGCCCGCTTTGACCGAGCAGTGTGCCGTCAGGCTGGTCACGCTCTCATAAACGTTCGGTCCCATGTTCTGGGCATTCACGCTCACTTCGATGCGGATATTTGGCTGCTCATCCGCGCCCACGTCGATCCGGCCGACACTGGGGTTTTCAAACGACAGATCCTTGATGAACTGCCCTAGCACGCGCACTTGGGTCTGTGGGCTGGCAGCGGTTGCGCCAGCGGGGCGGGCCCCGTTCTGCGGTTTACGGGCATCTGTCATGGGCGTCGCTCCGGCGCGGGCAAGTGGTATCAAACTATACAAAGCGCGGACCCGCTAACACGCGCCGTGACCCGCCGCAATTGCAGCCGAGCCATGCCACCAGAAAAGCCTGCGGGACAAGTTAACGTATTGGACAACCTTTTGCGGTGCGGTATGGCTGCATCGGCGCGCATCTCAGCCAGCGCCCGAGGGCATACCCATGCTTGCCTTGGTCGAAACCGAAATCAGATACCTGTTCGAGGCCGCGCCGGAACCCGGCACGACGCGCACTTTGCTGCCTGGCCTCACGTGGGTTCGCGTGCCATTGCCGTTCGTGCTCAATCACGTCAACTGCTGGCTGCTCGATGATGCCGATGGTGGCATAACCCTCATCGATACCGGTGCCGACAAGCCCGAAACCCGTGAACTTTGGGACCGCGTCCTCGCCGCCATTCCCGCCGGCAAAAAACTCACCCGCCTTGTTTGCACCCACGGGCACCCCGATCACGTCGGCCTCGCTGGTTGGTTTGTAGATAAGTTCGGTATTCCCCTGCACATGACTTTAGCCGAGTGGCTGTCACCGCAGGTCTGGCGCGAGGAGGGTGCAAATCCCATGCGCCCGGCCACCCAAGGCTTCTTCCGCAGCCATGGCCTCAGCGAAAACGCCGTTGCCGCCATGGATAAGTCGCGCGAGCAGGCACCCTTCCGCAATTATCCGCTGCCTGCCAACTTCGTTCGCCTGCGGGACGGCGAAACCATCACGTTTGGCAGCCGCAACTGGCAGGTCCTCGTCAATGGCGGTCATGCTGACGAGCATGCCTCGTTCTATAGCAAACAAGACGGTATCCTCATTGCCGGCGACCAGATCCTGTCCAAGATCACTCCCGTTGTCGGCGTGTTCCCAAGCCAGCCCCTGTCTGACCCGCTGGCCGACTATCTCGCCTCGCTCACTCGCCTGCGCAAACTGCCCGCCGACACCATTGTGCTCCCCTCACACGGTCTGCCGTTCCGCGGCCTTCACACCCGCATCGATCAGCTCGCCAGCCATCATACGTCCCGGCTTCAAGCGCTATGGGACCTGATGGAAAAGCCCGCCAACGGCGTCATGCTCGCCCATGGCCTATTCCCCAAAGCCATGGCCGCCAAAGGCCAAACCGTGATGGCTTTGGCCGAAACCCTCGCCCACGCCCACCATCTCGTCGAGACCAAGCGCGCCAAGCGCATCATCGCAGCCGATGCTGGCGTGACGTTCGTGCGGGTGTAAGCTCCAGCGTCGGCACAAGTGAACACCAGCGGCCGGCGCATCAGCTCAGACCCATGGTTTTCGCATGACCCTTGTCAGCCACGGCCCAACCTCCCGCACCTATTTCTCGCAGCGGCTGCGGCTGCATTACGCCGATTGGGGCAATCCTGGCGCGCCGCCGCTGCTGCTGCTGCATGGCGGCCGCGACCATTGCCGCAACTGGGACTGGGTGGCCGAACGATTGAAAAAAGATTGGCACATCATCGCGCCAGACCTCAGAGGCCACGGTGACAGTCAATGGTCCACGACCGGGACCTACAATATGGAGGGATACATCTGCGATCTCGCGCAACTGATCGATCAGCAGTCCCTCGCCCCAGTTACGATCATCGCGCATTCGCTGGGCGGCAATATTTCACTCAGGTATTCTGGAATTTTTCCGGACAAAGTCAAAAAATTGATTGCAATCGAAGGTCTCGGCCTGTCCCCGAAGTTGCGAGCGGAGCGCTCGGCAAAGCCTTTTGACGAGCGCATGCGCGCCTGGATCGCAGAACAACGCGGGCTGTCTGGACGGTTGCCCCGACGTTACGCAACGCTTGAAGATGCATTCCAGCGCATGCGCGACGAGAACAAACATCTGTCGGCCGATCAGGCGCGCCACCTCACCCAGCATGGCGTCAATCAAAACGAAGACGGCACCTATAGTTGGAAGTTCGACAACTATGTGCGCGTGTTTCCACCGTTGGACATGCAGCAAAACGATGTCGAGGCATTGTGGTCGCGCATCACCTGCCCAACCCTCCTGGTCTACGGAAAAGAAAGTTGGGCCTCCAATCCGGAGCAGGATGGCCGCCTTCAGCACTTCAAATCAGCGCGCGTGGTCTCATTCGAAAACGCCGGCCACTGGGTCCACCACGATCAACTCGACAAATTCATGAGCACCACGACCGAGTTTCTCAGGGGGTAAACGGGCTCAAACTTCGGCGCGCGGCATCGACGCAGTCCCCAACACTGTGGTGCGTCAACTCCGATCCTTCGCCAGCTTATCAATCATCGCCTGCATGGCCTTGAGCTGCGCCTGCATATCCGCCAACTGGTTTCCGTCCGCAGCGGCCTCAGCCTTCACTGCAACCTCTGCTGCAGGCCGCAACGGTGTCGCCACTGGTGCCGCAGCTTTTGCCGGCGTCGGCACCACATGCGCAGCGGCACCCGGCTGCACAAACCCCGGCTGCGCGGCCGCTTTCTGTGCGGCCGCCGTGCCAAACGGGGAAAACATCGACATCGCCTGCTCGAACATGGCGAGATTTTTGCGCGCGTGCTCCTGATAGGCTTCGAGCGCGCCGACGGGCGTCAGCACCGATGCGAATTGCTCGCGCACGCGGCCCTGCTCACGCGTCAGGGTATCGAGCGACACCTGCAGGTAGCTTGGCACCATTTTCCCAATACTGTCGCCATAGAAGCGGATCAGCTGGCGCAGGAACGGAATGGGCAGCATGGTACCACCGCCACCAACGCGGCTTTCCTGCTCAACAATGATTTGGGTCAGCACAGTGTGGGTGAGATCGTCGCCGCTCTTGGCATCGTAGACGACAAAATCCCGCTCGGCCTTGACCATGGCAGCGAGGTCATCGAGCGTCACGTAGGTGCTCGTCTCGGTGTTATAGAGCCGCCGGTTGGCGTACTTCTTGACGACCACCGGCTCCTTTTTGTCGGCCGGTTTCGAGGAAGATTTTTCTGCGGGTTTGTCGAGCATCACGCCTCACTTCCGGCGGATCGCAACTGGGTTTGGGCGGCAGACCTCAATCGGGGCCCAACGCGCTCAAAACCGGCTGTCACGCCAGCCTTACACTTGAAATGTCTTGACGCCGCGTCAAAACGTCTCGCAATTTAGCACGTCTTTGCCGCACTGCACCAGACCCGTTTTTGCAAAGCATCAAAGTTCGCCAACAATGATCCTGCTGTCGCCTGCGGTCACGGCACCGGATTGTTGCCGCTCCCGCAGCCTGCTAACAGGGTCCGCATCAATCTCAGCGCGACCGGCCATCCTGTAACGCCGTTGCTGCCAGGCCCATTCCAGTCTCATTCCGATTTCGCTCGCCGCAAAGGACCCTGCCATGAGCACAGATGCCACCACCGTCGTTATCGCCTCGGCCGCCCGTACCCCCGTTGGTTCGTTCAATGGTGCCTTCGCCTCGTTGCCGGCCCATGAGCTCGGCAAGATCGCTATCCAGGCGGCTCTCGCGCGCGCCAAGGTCGACGCCAAGGACGTGTCTGAGGTGATCCTCGGTCAGGTCCTCGACGCCGGTGCCGGCCAGAATCCAGCCCGCCAGGCGTCCATCAATGCCGGCATCCCCAACGAAACTCCCGCCTGGGGCATGAACCAACTCTGCGGTTCCGGCCTCCGCGCCGTCGCTCTTGGCATGCAGCAGATCCTCGATGGCGGCGCCAAGATCGTCGTCGCCGGCGGCCAGGAGAGCATGAGCCAGGCCCCCCACGTCATGCATCTGCGCGACGGCACCAAGATGGGCGACGCCAAGATGATCGATACAATGATCAAGGATGGCCTCTGGGATGCCTTCAACGGCTACCACATGGGCACCACCGCTGAGAACGTCGCCAAGCAGTTCCAGATCACCCGCGAGGACCAGGACAAGCTCGCCGTCGGCTCTCAGAACAAGGCCGAAGCCGCCCGCAAGGCCGGCAAGTTCAAAGACGAGATCTGCGCCGTCACGGTCAAGACGCGCAAAGGCGACGTCGTTGTCTCCGACGATGAATACATCAAGGATGGTGTCACCCTTGAAGGCATCTCCAAGCTCAAACCCGCCTTCGACAAGGCTGGCACTGTCACCGCCGCTAACGCCTCCGGCATCAACGATGGCGCAGCAGCCCTCGTCCTCATGACGCTCGCCGAGGCTAAGAAGCGCGGCATCAAGCCGCTCGCCAAAATTGTCTCGTGGGCCAATGCCGGCGTCGATCCCGCCATCATGGGCACCGGCCCGATCCCGGCCTCGAAATTGGCACTTGAGCGCGCCGGCTGGAAAGTCGCCGATCTCGATCTGATCGAAGCCAACGAGGCCTTCGCCGCCCAGGCGTGCGCGGTAAACAAGGGCCTCGGGCTTGACCCAGCCAAGGTCAACGTCAACGGTGGCGCCATCGCCATCGGCCACCCCATCGGTGCGTCCGGTGCCCGCGTGCTCACGACGCTGCTGTTTGAAATGCAGCGCCGCGACGCCAAAAAGGGCCTCGCCACCCTCTGCATCGGCGGCGGCATGGGCGTCGCGATGTGCGTCGAGCGGGTGTGAGAATTGCCTAATCAACGCCGATTGCAGGCGCGCTGGAAACGGCGCGCTTTTTTTCGTTCACGACACTGCCCGATGGCCCTGCAAATACCTTGGCTTCAACGATGCCAGAAAAGCTACTGACTCCAGCAACCCCCCCCTCCGTCCGCGCCACACTCGCTGGCCTTGGCGCCATCGCCCTGTGGGCCTCCCTTGCCGCACTCACCGTTCTTTCCGGCAAACTCCCCCCGTTCCAACTGACAGCCATGGCCTTCACCGTCGGCACGGCCGTCGGCATCGTCTACACGCGCGTGCGTGGCCAAAGCCTCACTGTCCTGCTCAGCGTACCGCCCTCAGCCTGGGCGCTGGGCTTCTACGGGTTGCTCGCCTATCACGCCGTCTACTTCATGGCGCTCGCCCGCGCGCCAGCCCTCGAAGCCTCCCTCATCAGCTATCTCTGGCCACTGCTCATTGTCGCCTTCGCCGGCCTCTTACCCGCCCGTCTCGGCGGCAAGCCACTGACCGCGCGCCACCTTCTCGGCGCCGTCATCGCTTTTGCCGGATCCGCCCTCGTGCTTGTCCAAGGCCAGGCGCGACCAGACTTCGGCGGTGCTGCCGCCGTGGGCTATCTCCTCGCCCTCGCTGCCGCCTTCATCTGGTCGAGCTATTCCGTGGCCTCGCGACTGTTCCAGTCCGTGCCAAGCACGGCGGTGACTGGCTTCTGCGCCGGCACGGCCGTCGGCGCGGGCCTTCTGCACCTGCTGCTCGAAACCTGGGTCTGGCCAAGCAGCACCAGCCAATGGTGCGCCATCGCAGCGCTGGGCCTCGGTCCACTCGGTCTCGCCTTCTACCTTTGGGATGAAGGCATGAAGCACGGAGACATGCTCCGCCTCGGCCTTGCCTCATATGCGACGCCGCTGCTCTCCACCTTCGTCCTCGCGGCTCTCGGCCTCGGCACGCTCTCGCCGATGCTCGCACTCGCGGCCGTATTGGTCACGGCCGGTGCCGTAATTGCCGGGCGGTCGTAGGGCGCAAGAGCGTTTCAGCGTATTGCGCCGCGGCACCGCAAAAGCGATGCTGATGTATCAAACTCTTCTCGCCCCAGGTGCAATACGCCCGAAGTGAGCTATTGCACCCTACGAGTCCTCGCGGAGCCCCCCATGATCGAAGTCCACCACCTCCAAGCCTCTCGCTCGCGCCGCATCACCTGGATGCTGGAAGAACTCGGCCAACCCTACGAGGTCATCACCTACGCGCGCGATGCCACGACCAACCTCGCGCCGCCCGAGTTGAAAGCCATCCACCCACTCGGCAAAGCGCCCATCCTGCGCGACGGCCCGGTCACCTTGATCGAATCCGGTGCGATCATCGACTATCTCGTGCGTGCCTATGGCAAAGGTCACTTTGCCCCCGCGCTCACATCGCCGGACTACAATCGCTATCAGCAGATGCTGCACTATGCCGAAGGTTCGGCCATGCTGCCGTTGCTGCTGCGCCTCTACGTCAGCCGCCTCGGCGACGCCGGCAAACCCCTGCATCCGCGCATCGCCAGCGAAATGGACAATCATCTCGGCTGGCTCAATAGTGAACTCGCCGGCCGCCAGTGGTTCGTTGGCCCGGACATCACCGGCGCCGACATCAATCTGTCATTTGTCGCGCAGATGGCGCTGCGGTTCGCAGGCCGGGACGCCTATCCGAACCTGACGGCGTTTGTTGATCGCATCGAAGTGCGGCCAGCGTATATCCGGGCGATCACGCGCAGTGGAGCGTAACGGAGCGGTAGCGCAAAAGAAAACGCCCCGGACCGAGTGGGCCGGGGCGTTTTTGTTCCGTCGTAAGTCTGTTCTATCAAGCCCGGCGTGTCCGGACAATACGCGGGAAGTCTTCGTCTGAGCCGCCAGCTGAGACGGGCTCTGGTACAGGCTGACCACTTCCCTGCGGCCACCAGCGGGCCGGACCACGTGGCTCTTGCTCAGCCCCCTGCGGCGAAGCCACCCGGCCTTGCGGTGCCGACATCGCGCCAGCAAACCAGTTGTCGATCAGATCCAGTTCTTCAGCGCTCAACGCCAACCCCTGTCCGCGGCAGCGCGCCACAACAAAGTTCCGGAATCGCCCGCCGAACAACACTGCCGATGCGCCCTGATCGAACCACGGATCAGCCTCGCTCACCACTTCGAGTATAAAGCGCGCATCATCACGCTTCAGCTCAAACCCGCGCGACTGCGCCCGCGCAATGACATTGCTGACCGTCTGCGTGCCCGATAAACTGTTCTCGGTGATCTCTTCAGCGAGGATTTCGAACACCGCGCGATACTCGGCGGGCGCCAACGTTGGTGCCTGACAAGCTTCATAAATCCGCGCGATGGAATTCTGCATCTGCGACATCGCCTCAGATGCGCGAGCAGGGGCACGCGGCGCGGCAGGCGGCGCACTTGTTGGCGCAGCCGTCCGTGTCTGAGCCATCGGCTGTGTCTGCGGAACCGGCGGCACATAGGCCTCCACCGGTTGCGCGCGCAGCAACTGCGGCGGCTCTTGATACACCGGCTCGCGCACGAGCGGTGGCGCTTGCAGCATGCGCGGCTCTGGCTGAACTTGCATCTGCGGCACGGGCTGCATCACAGTCTCTGTCATCGCCACCCGCGCAGCACTCGCCGAGTGCCGCTTCGGATCGTAGGCGAAATAGGGCGGCTGTTCCGTCAACAGGATCTCGCCCGGCAGGCTCTGACGCAGCAGCTCACGGAAGCTGCCCGCGCCCGCCCAACTGGTATTCACAGTCTTCTCGTGCCCGAGCACGCGCAAAGCCCGATCAGCGAGTGCTTCAAGCGGCACTGGACCTGACGCTGCGCGCACACTCGAAATCACCTCAGTGATAATCTCATGCCGGAGGTTGGGCACCGAATGCGAGGTTTGCGATGCGCGCGCTTGCGGCGTTTCAGCCGAAATCGTCTGCTGCGCCGCCGGTTCCTGCGCCATCAGCAGCGCAATCAGATCGGCCTCGCGAACCTCACCGTCACAAATCGCCGTGTAGGGCTGTGCCGTATATTCATTGCAATAGATCACAGTACGGCGAGCATGCTGCCGCAGTCGCTGCAGCACCGGTGTGAAATCCGCATCGCCCGACAGAATCACAAACTCGTCGAAGTATGTGTCGTGGGTCAGGTAGTCGCGGATATCCATCACCATCCGGATATCAGACGAGTTCTTCAGCTGAGCGGTCAGCGGCGGACAATCAACCACCTCGCTGCCGGCCCGCAGAAAATGGTGCCGGATGAACGGGAACGAGTTCATGTCGGTCGCGTTGTCGTGGCTATTTCGGCGCGGCACCGGATTGCCATAGCAACGGTTCATCACGATCCGGCGTGGCCGAGTGCCCAATACGCCGTTTGTTGCGGTGATCAACCCACCGGTCTCAATGCCGCGCAACCAGTCCTGCGACAGCTTGGCGAAACGCTTGGCAGCGTCCTCGTTCTTGCGTTTGAGCGACATGTAAATGTTGTCATAATCGACGAAAATGGCGCTGAGAACCGGCCCTTGCTCATCACGCTTCATCTGGAACGCCCCGCTGTTGCTTTTCCGGCTGGTACTATGATCGGGAAGCTCTCAGTGAGTCGCGGCTTACCCGCAAGCACCCGCGGGCCGCGCTGCCCCGCAAAATGTTAATGTCCTGTAAATCAAAGGATAGGTTGCAAAAAGAACTGGGGATTTCCGGCCACACGCGGGCGCGCCTCAGAAGTGGTCCCACCCGGTACGGTCGAAGATGATCTCTTTCCCCTCGCTGTTCGAGACGATAATGCCGTGGCCGGCAACAAAGGTTCCCACGCGGCGGACGCCACCGGGCACGTGCGTCAACGCCTCAAGGAACGCCGCAGCCTGCGCTTGCGGAACCGCTGCCAAAATCTCGTAGTCGTCCCCCGCCGCGACAATTTCAGCGAAAGCGGCCGGCGCCCGCGTCAGAATCTTTGCAACCCCGGGCGAAAACGGCAATGCCGCACCATCGATCTGCGCGCCCACGCCAGACGCGCTGCACATCCGTCCCAAATCTTTGACCAGTCCATCGGAAAGGTCCATCGCTGCCGAGGCGTGCGCCAAAAGCGCCCCCGCATGCCCAATGCGTGGCTTCGGTCGTAGATAACGCTCGATCAGCACACCAACGTCGGCGTCATTGAGCCCCCACTGCTCCTGCAACGTCCGTCGACCCTCTCGTGCTTCCGCGTGCAGCCGCAGTCCAAGTCCGGAATCGCCCAGTGTGCCTGAGACGAATATCACATCGCCCGACTGCGCAGTCCCCCGCCGCACCATGCGTCCCCTCGACACCTGTCCGATCACTGTGATCGAAACTGAGAGCGGTCCCGGCGCTCGGTCAGTGTCACCACCGATCAGCACGCAGCCGAACGCGGCCTGCGCCTGCTGCAGCCCCACCACGAAGCGCGCCATCCAATCCCGCGTCGGCGGCTCAGGAAACGACAGCGCCATCAGATACGCCACCGGCTCCGCACCCTTGGCGGCCAGATCCGACACATTCACCGCCAGCGCCTTCCAAGCAATTGCATCGGGCGGATCATCGGCGAAGAAGTGCACGCCCGCCCGCACCGGATCCGTCTTGAGGACCAGATCGCAACCCGCCGCCGGCGTCAGCCGCGCGCAATCATCCTTGAGCCCGAACGCCCCCGGCACCCCCGCCGCCAACGGCGCGAGCATGGCAATCAGATCAGCTTCCGAAGTTAGATAACGATGGGGCATCTGTGATGACGTCATGCGAATGCCGGCACCTGTCAAGAGACACACATTCTTCAATGCTTAACCGTGTTCACCGACGCCACCCTTGCATCGGCCATACCTAACGGTGGCTTAACCCGCGCCGCCTATCGTTCGGGGAAGTTTCAATCCGCACCAAAGAGCAGGACATCCCATGGCCGCAGCCGATATGGCCACCTGGCGTCGCAACAATAGTGACACCCACGCCGTTGAACTCTTGCTTGTGGACGGCACAACACTGCGCGGTTCATTGCTCGTCTCGCGCGACAAGACAATGCGTGAGTTCTTCAACCTCCAGACCGACGCCTTCATTGACTTTGATTGCAAGCGCGAAGGGGCCATCGTTCTCGCCAAGGCATCCGTCCGCCGCATTCTGCCAGAAGGCGCGCAAAAGAAAGACGATCAAGCCAAGATCGACGCGCTCGCCGCCCGCCAAGCCGAACTTGAACGCAGCGATCCCCACAAGCTGTTGGGTGTTACAGTCGGCGTCGACACCGAAAGCTTGCGTAAAGCGTACATCACGAAGGCACGCCAATATCATCCCGACCGCTTTGCCGAAGCCGGTTTGCCCGTCGAGGTTCTGGATTATCTCAACGCTATGACTCGTCGCGTCAATGCCGCCTATGAGGACATCGGTGAAGTCATCGAAGCAGCAGCAAAACGCGCGGAAGCTGAAGCCGCCGCCGCTGCTGCGACTGTCGCCAAAAAGCGGTTCTAGAGTGCTTCCGGGAAAAGCATGCCCTCGGACTTGATCCGTGGGTGTGCAGCAGTTTTCCCGGAAGGTCACGATCAAACAGCGAGCTAGGATCGTTCCTCGATTCCATCAGCAGCGGAACGACCCTAAGTCCGAGCCGTCAACCACCCATGGGGCTGCAGATCTCAACGAGCACGCCGTTGAGATCGCGCACATATGAAACGGTCTGCCCCCACGGCTTCTTCATTGGTGCCAACTGAACCGCCGCTCCCGCTGCGAGCGCTGTCTTGTATGCAGTCTCCACGTCGTTGCTGACGAGCGCCACCTCGACGCCCGCCGGCGCACCGTCTGCCCGGTTCCGCGCGAACGCCGGTAAGAACGTGCTCACGAATGTCTCGTCAACAAACGCCAGCGCCGTCGTGCCCGTTTCCATCTCGGCGTATTGCTGCGCTTCGTGCACAAAGCGGCGCGTCAGCCCGAACGCACGCTCATAGAACGCCACGGCTGCAGGGACATCCGGCACATAAATAATCACATAACCGAGTTTCATGCGCGTCCCTTTTGTCCGGCCGTGGGCAGCGTCGCAATCTCTTGCTCATACAGGTCGCGCATCAAGGTATCATGCACATCGCGCGCAGGTCTCACCACAGTCTGCAATGCGATCTCACTCTCTTGCAGACTGCGCGCCCATCGCGCGGTGCCAGGCACGCGCAGACGTCGCGCACCCGCCATCAAAATCGGCTGATCCGGGGCCTCAAGATCAAGCTCATCTAGAAATCTGTCCCGCAGTGCATAGAACGACTGCAGCATGGTATCCCGCGCGAGCTTACGCTGCTCCTCCGTCGCCGGTCCCTTGCGCGGATCGAGCGTCTGCAGCACCCGTCGCATGTCATGCAGCGGCGCAAATGGGTAGAGCCCAATCTGTCCCGCTGTCTCCCCTACATTCCGATACACAATCCGCATATTGTCGATTGTCTCGGACAATTGCGTGAAGGTCGCCACGTACTCGTCGTGTGTCGGCTGTGTCCTGTGCATGAAGCTCAGCAAAGCACTCTTGGCTGCGATGATCTCGCGCCATTCCGCCTTCAAGTTGTCCAGAAACGCCTGCCGCTTCTGGAAGACGTTGGTAATATACGCCACGCCACCTGTCGCGATCAGCAGCGCCATGTCTTTGAAAAACTCATAAAAGTCTTTGAGCACTCGTTCGACGCCCGATCCCACCAGAATTGGAAAATGCTCTGCCAGCTTTGCAAACAGAGAAATACTCAGCACCGCTGTTATGAACAAATAGAGCCGCCGCAGCGTGCGCCGCAAAGTCGTGCGCGTCATGAATGTTCCCCGTCAAGACTGCGAGCCGCCAGCCGCATTCAACCAGCGGCGTTCAAAGTGTCATGCACTCTCGGCCGGAATCCCGCCGCCAGTATGGCAACGATACTCGGCGGGGTCAGCACATCGACCAGCTTGTCCGGCGGTGCATGAATTGGCGCGCCATACCCTTCAAACGACCAGGGCCACAGCTGCCCGCCCCACAGCAGCGCGGGCCCCTCCGTCCGCCGCACAAACGCGCCGTCCGCGAGGCTGCCAAGCGTTCCCCGTGAAACAACCTTGGCGTAGCCAGCGTCAATGCGCTCAGCCTGCAGCACGGCATCCATGTCCGGTGCCGCTGCACGCTGAGGCTTGCCGCGCACCTGGTTCCACAGCACCGCGAACCGCTCCGCATCTTCGCGCCGACACTCGAAGCATGGCCGATGCCCCGCAGCCATGGCTGTTGCCTCGTCAAGAAAGAACAATTCTGTGTAAAGTCCAGGCTGCCGAAGCGGTCGCCGTCGACCTTTGAATTGCAGCACGCAGCAAATCCACTGTTTCGAGGCAAACGGCCGCGCGCGAAGGGTCTTGTCGTCGCGGTGAAAGCAGCCGCCGCGATTGCCCAGCATGGTGCCGCGCGCCGCAACGGCAACAATTGCGCCCTCCGGCGTCACACGGTTTTGCAACGGCATTGGCGTAGCTCAGTTCCGCCGCTGCCATGGCGGATTGCTCGCACCTTGGATCGCCATATAGTTTTCAAGCGCCAGCATGAACGCCAGCACGAACATCCACATGCTGCCTTGCAAGCCAAGGTAGGCACAATAAGCCGCGAGGCAGAGCCCGAGCACACCCACCACAATGCGCGCCATACCGAAGGTCAAAAATTTCCCGAGCAACGCTTCGAGTGCCTTGCCGCCATCCAACGGAAAAGCCGGCATCATGTTGAACACGAACATCCACCAGTTCGCCCACGCCAAAGTACTTGTCACCTGGTAAACTGATCGCTGTGTGCGGACATCGACCATCGCAGTCAGCGCTTCGAACAGAAAATACAGCATCAAGTTCGAAAACGGACCGACCAGCGAGATTGCAATGCGTCGCCATGCTTCCGGCCGCATCGGTTGTGCCCAGTAACACAACCCGCCCAGGCCATTGAGTTCGATGTGGCTCGGTGCCACGCCCAGTTTGTAGCCGGTGATCGCGTGCGCAAGTTCATGGATCAGGATTGAAAGCGAGAGTCCGACGATGAGCAAGAAGCCAATCGACATCCGCGTCGTGTTGCCACCAACGAAATAGTTCTGCCCCCACAGCACGATCAAAATAATGAACGAGGCATCGATGAAGACCGGCAATCCGCGAATGCGGCCGATCTCAAATTTCCCACCCATATCCTGGTCTCCATGTCTTTCTGCAGATTATCGACGCCTACCACAATCTTGCGCGGCTGCCAGTGTCGCACGGCATCACACCACCTGGAGCGGCCGTCTGGTCCCATCTGGCGGCTCGATCTGAATTGTGTCCCCTGCCGCCACCTCGCCGCCGGTAACCACAATGCCCATAACCCCCGTTTTTCGCATCACGCCGCCTGCCGCATCTCGCCCTAGCGTTGCTGCCAACAATCCGCGCTGGAATTTATCGATCTGGCTGCACGGATTGCGCAACCCTGTGATCCGCACCACCACCGCTGACCCAATTCGCAGCACGGTGTTTTCAGCCAGACCTAGGAGATCAATCCCCCGCGTCGTGATGTTCTCGCCTAGCTCCCCCGGCGCAACGGAAAATCCCTTGGCGGCGAGTTCGGCGAACAACTCAGCGTGAATAAGATGCACTTGGCGAAGATTAGGCATCGTCGGGTCTTTCGCTACGCGCGAGCGATGCTTCACGGTCGCGCCCGCGTGCGCGTCCCCAACCACTCCGATGCCCGCGAGCAACGTGATCTGCAGCAGTGCCGGCTTCGAAAAGCGATGCCGCGGATGCGCAGCGACAGCGTCAACTTTTGGCTCCAAGGCAAGTCCCTTTCAGCGAATCAGTGGTCCAGAAACGCTTCAATTTTGGCTGGTGTCAGGCAAAAAAGTCGCCAGAAATCGATGTGCGGGCGTCTTCAGTGCGAGAAAAGCAGCTAAAATCAGGCATTTTGTTCATTGAAATTAGCAACTGATGCCAATGCGTTACAGTCAATTGCTCGCAAATCATTGTATCCGGACTTTGCCCAATTTCGGCAAAACGCCGCGCGCGCTCCCAAGCACCCCTCCCAAGCACCCCACCAAGGAATTCCTCCCATGGCTAAAAAAGCTGCACCTGCAAAGACTACCAAAGCACCCGCCAAAGTAATGGCGAAGGTCGCCAAGACTGCGACCAAGACTGCGACCAAGTCCGCTGCCAAGGCTACGACCAAAGCGCCAACCGTCACACTCCGTCACCTCAGTGCCGACCTCGCCGAAGCTCACAGCCTCCCCAAGAAGCAAGCCAACGCTGTGCTCGTCGACCTCGTCGAGCGCATCACCAAGCATCTCAAGAAGGGCGAACGCATCCGTATGGCCGGCCTCGGCATCCTGCAGGTCCGCAAGCGCCCGGCACGCATGGGCCGCAACCCGGCCACCGGCGAAGCGATCAAGATCAAGGCGTCTAAGAAGATCGCCTTCCGCGCCGCCAAGGAACTGAAGCTGGCAGTTTGATCCAGTCCCGCTCTATCGTCTAACGCAGTGCACACGGCCGGACCTCGCAAGAGGCCCGGCCGCTATTCTTTCTGGCCGTTTGTCGGGCGCTAACCGTTGCCCGGATAGTTCGGGGCTTCACGCGTGATCGTCACGCCGTGCGTATGGCTCTCGCGCATGGCGGCCGGTGAAATCCGCACGAACCGCGCCCGCTCACGCAGATCGTCCAGCGTGTGAGCGCCGACATAACCCATGCCGGCACGCAACCCACCCACCAGCTGGTGCAGCACGGCGTCCACCGACCCCTTGTAAGGCACCTGGCCTTCAATACCTTCCGGCACCAACTTCAACTGATCACGCACTTCGGCCTGGAAATAACGATCCGCCGAGCCGCGCGCCATCGCACCGACCGAGCCCATGCCACGGTAGGATTTGTAGGTGCGCCCTTGGTACAGATACGTCTCGCCCGGCGCTTCGTCCGTGCCGGCCAACAGCGACCCTATCATCACGCAACTCGCACCGGCAGCGAGCGCCTTCACGAGATCACCCGAGAACTTGATGCCGCCGTCTGCGATGATGGGGATGCCCTGTTTGAGCGCTTCTTCGGCAGCGTCGAGCACGGCTGTAAGCTGCGGCACGCCGACACCGGCGACGATGCGCGTGGTGCAAATGGAACCCGGGCCAATACCAACCTTAACGCAGTCCGCGCCCGCATCGATAAGCGCCTTGGTGCCATCCGCTGTCGCTACGTTGCCGGCAATGACCTGCACCCGGTTCGACAGGTTCTTGATCCGCGTCACTGCTTTCAGCACGCCCGCCGAATGCCCGTGCGCGGTATCCACCACGACGAGGTCCACACCCGCCGCAATCAGCCGCTCCGCCCGTTCGAAACCGTCCGGCCCGGTACTGGTCGCTGCTGCCGCCCGCAACCGGCCCTGTTCATCCACGCAGGAGTTGGGATGTTTGCTCGCCTTCTCTATGTCGGTCACCGTGATGAGGCCGATGCAGCGGTACTTATCATCGACGACCAGCAGCTTTTCAATCCGGTGCTGATGCAGCAGTCGCTTGGCCTCGTCGCGATCAACGCCCTCGCGCACAGTAACCAGCTTCTCTTTGGTCATTAGCTCGGAGACCGGCTGCTTTGGATTGTTCGCAAACCGCACATCTCGGTTGGTCAGAATGCCGACCAGCTTACCGGCTTTGCCGCCCTCAACCACTGGAAAGCCAGAAATCTTGTGCGCTGCCATCAGCGCATGCGCGTCTGCCAAAGTCGCCGTCGGCGCAATAGTGATCGGATTGATCACCATGCCAGACACGAATCGCTTCACGCGGCCGACCTCTTCGGCCTGCTTAGCCGGATCGAGATTGCGGTGAATAACACCGATGCCGCCGGCCTGCGCCATGGCGATTGCAAGTCGCCCCTCAGTCACCGTATCCATCGCCGACGACAGGATGGGGATACGCAATGAAATGGTCTTCGTTAGCCGCGCGCCGACATCCACCTGCGCTGGCAAAATATCAGACGCCCGCGGCACCAACAACACGTCGTCAAACGTCAGGCCGACACTGCTCTCATCGAGAATGGGGCGCTTGGCCATGAGGGTCTCCTGGAGGTCTTGGGGGGCTGACGGTTCATGCATGCAATCCGCCGCGCTCTGCGCCCGGGCCGGGGTGCAGTGCGTGCGAAGGAATGCCGCAAAGAGAATGAGACATGCCAGTGTCTAGCAGAGTGAGGCCCCGCCGGAAAGCCAGCGATACAGCGCCACGTCAGTCACTTTGGCGTCATCAGTCACTTTGGCGTCAGGGTGTACGGATGCGGGCTTCACATCAGCGCCCGCAGCGTGGCAACGGTACTCATACCTGCCACCAGAGCGATCAAGTCGTTCAAACCAAGCCGCACGGACGCAACCGTCGCAATCAATCCCAAGATCTCAGGCAAGCCACCCTTGAGCACCGGCGGCCCCATGATGCCGATCATGACCGCGAGTGGAACAGCTTTCAGGCCTGCCTCCACCCGCGGCGTCAACGGTACGAACCGTATGAACCCATAACCCGCCAGCCGACACAGCGCGGCAGCAATCATCATCACCAGGATGATGGCTAATGTCATCCGGTCGAACGTCATGGCGTGCTCTCACGTGCGCTTTCAGGCGATGGCTCTCGATAAAAAATGGCTGCCACTACGGCCCCCGCAAGCCCCGCCGCCACCACCGTCCACGGACCCGGCGCGAACAATTCGCACAACCAAACTGCCAAAATAGCCGCCAATGCCGGCCATATGTCGGTCCTGTTCCGCACCAGCGTCACTGCCGACGCAGCGCAAAATGCTACAATGATGAAATCAAGCCCCCACGCCTTGGGATTGGGGATCAATTGCCCGGCCATCGTGCCGACGCCGGTACCGACGATCCAGCCACCGTAGCTGATGATCGCACTGCCAACGAGCAGCCCTGCGTCGTTGTCGCCCATCGCCCGCGCGCGGCTGGCCAGCGCAAAGCTTCCATCCACGAGCGGCAACAAGGCCAGCGACGCCTTGAGCGGACCCAACGGTGCTAACCACGACCGGAGCGCCGCCCCCATCAGCACGTAGCGCACGTTCGCAACTACGACCATCGCGAACACTGCCGGCAGCGAGGGCTGTCCGCTCCAAGCCTGCACAACCGCCACCTGCGCGCTGCCCGAGAAAATCAGCGCGCTCATGGCCACAGCTTCGGCGGTCGAGAGCCCGACTCCTGCCGCCATCAACCCGAACGCTAATCCGTACACGATCGAACTTGCACAGAACGGCAGCGCCATGGTCGCCCCGCGCCGCACGCCAGCAGGTGTCATGCCACTCCTAGATGAAGCGTGTGATTCAATTGAAGTCATTGTGCCGGGGCGTATGAATTCGACGGGCTCACGATCAACGCGTCGTCTTTAGGATGATCACACCTCTCGTCATAGAGCGGGATCGACAGGAGTGGAGCCCATATCAGCAGGCTTGCGGATGGTTCTATGTATCATCTTGGCAGCGAAGGCCCGCACTCACAACAAGCCGAATGTGGTCACGCACTGGTACTTGCTATCCTGAAGGCTGCCGAATGGAGCGCCTGCCGCTTCTGTCGCACCCTCAAACCATTTGCGAGCAAGCGGCGACGCGGCTATGGTCCCCGCGCTTGGGCGATATGATGGCGAAAGCCGTCATCGCCGAGCCGTTGGGGCGTCGCCAAGTGGTAAGGCAGCGGATTTTGATTCCGCCATTCGGAGGTTCGAACCCTCCCGCCCCAGCCATATCCACAGAGGCCAAGATCACGTCCAACCTTTGACTCTCCCCCCAGCCCATGCGATGGGGTGCGCCTCTCATTCGACCCCCTATCGAAACTTCCAAAGGTTACCCCATGTCGACAGCGACCAAAGCGGCGCGAGGCACCAAACGAGCGTGCCAGAACACAGATTGCGGTGCCCGTTACTACGACCTTCAGCGCCAGCCCGCCGAATGCCCTATGTGCGGCACGGCCTATGTGCCGCCCGTCGCAGCCCCGGTTGGGGCCGCCCAAGCCGCGGCCGATAAGCTGCGCGCCAAGCCGATGGTTAAGCCAGACTTCGAATTGGCAGCCGACGCCAAGGCTGACGCGGACGATCTGCCCGAGGGCGAGGAAGCGTTGGCTGATATCGAAGTCGCTGAGGAAGCTGGTGCCGCCGAAGGCGACGAGACCTTCCTCGAAGAGGAAGAAGACGCCGGCACGGATGTAGCCGGCCTCGTCGAAGGCGGCGAAGAACCAGAAGAGCAATAATCTAGGACCGGGGCTGCATAGGGTCTTGCAGCCCCTTGATCTTTGACTAAACCGCCACGAATTTATGCGTGGCTTGGTTCAGCACCTCAAGCGTGCCCGTTGCGATATCGAAATACGCTCCGTGCAGAGCCACGCGACCCTTGCCTTCCAAAATCTGGATGCACGGGAACGTCCTGAGATTGGTCAGTGACATCTTTACCGCCTCATGCTCCATCGCCACACGCAGCTCTGGTATGGTTAAATTCGGCTGTGTCTTCCGCAAGTGCTCCAATGGCTCGTCCAGCATCGACATCCAGTTGCGGATAAATGCCGCCTCCGTCTGCCGCGTTGCTTCGTGATCGATACAAGCGCGCACGCCGCCGCAGCCAGAATGCCCCATCACCACGATGTGCTTCACGCGCAGATTGAGGGCTGCAAATTCCAGTGCGGCCGACACGCCATGATATTTGCCGCTGGTTTCAAACGGCGGCACTAGATTAGCCACGTTGCGCACGACGAACAGTTCACCCGGCATCGCCGAGAAAATAGTTTCCGGATCGACCCGGCTATCGCAGCACGACACCATCATAACGTCGGGGCTTTGCCCGTACTGTGCCAAAGTCTCGTAGTGATCCTGGTTAGACACAAAATGCCGGTACTTGAAGCGACGGAACCGGTCGGTCAGATGATCGGGGAAGAGCGACATGGGGCAATCCTCATGTGGAAATGGTGCGGAGCAACACGCCCTCCTATCTAGGCGGTGCCACGCGCCAAAACCAGTGCCGCCAACGCCGGAATGAGGGCCATCTCTGGCTGGCCAGCACTGGACGCCAGAATTCGGTCGATCATCAAGACAGCCTTTGTCAGTGCCCCCGCAGGCTCCTTCCCCTCTAGCCGCCCCGCCAGAAACAATGCCGCCAGTAGGTCTCCTGTCCCATTCGGTGCTTGCGCGTGCCGTGAAACCGAGACCTGATCATTGCCTTTGGGAGTAACCGCCAGCGTCGCCAAACGACCCGCTCCGTCTGGGATTGACGTCGCGACAATAAGCGGCCGCGCCAAGTCGTTTGCAGCCGCAATAGCTGCACTCGGCCCATCCACCTCTCGCCGCGCCAGCCACGCCAGTTCAAATCGGTTCGGTGTCACCATATCGGCCAGCGGCAACAATTGCGTCTTGATTGCCTGCGCCGCAGCCTCATCGATGTAGATGCCCTTCGGATCATCCCCAATCACCGGATCACAGAGATAGGTCAGCGCAGGTGATGCAGCCTTGCAGCGCCGCACGGCGTCCACCACCACGCCCACGTGCTCGACACTCGGCAAATAGCCAGACAGTACCGCATCAATACCTCCTAAACGGCCGTTCGCCCCCAACGTTGCCAGCATGCCCAGCAAGACATCCGGCGCAACGCGCATGCCACTCGTCGGTTGCTGTCCGGGATGGTTCGCCAGCAGCACTGTGGGCAAGGCAATCACGTCATGGCCAAGCGCTTGAAGTGCCGGCACCATGGCCGAAAGCCCCACGTGCCCGCTCGCTACCTGTGACGATATCGCCAGAATGCGCGCCATCAGATCACATTCAACTCAAACAACGGCCGCTGTTCGACGACCCGCTCGCAGCCAAAGCACGTCAAATCAATCGACGTAAACCGCCCCTGCAGAATGAGTTCGGCGATGCCGCGGCCGGCTGCATAGCCCTGCTGCAGCCCGTGCCCTGAAAATCCCGTCACGACGAGCATGGTCTTCAGCGCTGGGTGCCGCCCGATAATCGCATTCTGATCAAGTGTATTGTAGTCATAGTATCCCGCCCAAGCGCTCAACAGCTTGAGGCTTTCAAACGCTGGCACGCGTGCCGCCAGTGCTGGCCAGACCACATCTTCGTAGGGCGCATAGTCAATGTGATCCAAATCGACCGCCGGCGGTTCGTCCGCTTCAGCGGGCGAAATGCCGCAAATAAACGTGCGTCCTTCCGGTCGAAACCAGACGCCGCTAGGATCAACCGTCAGCGGCCCCTTGCGGAGCGCCGCCGTCGCCTCTCGGCAATCAACAACATAGACATAGCGCTTTCGTGGCTCCACCGGCAGCGCGATCCCAGCCAACCGGCCAACCGCGCCAGACCATGCTCCCGCCGCATTGACCACATCGCCCACCGCGATCCGCCGCCCGCTCTTGCATATGACCGCGTCAATACGGTCACGCATCATCTCAAAGGCCGTGACTTCGTCCTCGATCAGCACCGCGCCCTTGGCCACTGCCGCATTGCGCAGCAGCGCCGACAGAATGACCGGATCGAGCCACCCCTCGCCGCTGGCACCAAAACTCCCAAGCGCCACACCAGCGGTTGCAAGCCAGGGAAATTGCGCGGCAAGGCCTGCAGGATCGAGCAAGCGTGTCGTCCCGCCGTGCGCTATCTGCGCCACCGCGTTCTGACGCAACACCGTTTCGCCTCCTGCCGACGCGAGAATGAGATACCCCTGCTCGCGAAATCCGGGATCGGCATCAGCGCCGAACCGCTCTTTCAGCTCACCCAGCAACCCTAAAGTCGCTTTCGACAACAGTATGTTTTGTGGCGTTGAGAACTGATGGCGGACGCCACCCGCCGAACGCGGCGTACTGGCTTCGCGA
This sequence comes from Hyphomicrobiaceae bacterium, assembly GCA_031379035.1. Taxonomy (GTDB): domain Bacteria; phylum Pseudomonadota; class Alphaproteobacteria; order Rhizobiales; family Hyphomicrobiaceae; genus JABFRJ01. The sequence goes on from JANNEU010000199.1 coordinate 21,970, forward strand.
AAGGCAAGATCGCGCTCGATGATCACCACGCGACGGGGCGGATTTGTAGCATGCGTCAGCGCGTAGGCCGTGGCGCTCCCCATGATCCCGCCACCGATGATGACGACGTCTGCTGTTTCCAATGCCTGCATGCGCCTTGCCCTGTCGCGGTGGTATGTACTGTTGCCTTGGCCACTGCCGAATGCCAAGTCCGTTTAATCACGATCAACACCGGAGAGTTCCGATGAGTTTTCGTCCCACTCGTAGCGCGCTCTACATGCCTGGCTCCAATGCCCGTGCTCTTGAGAAGGCAAAGACGCTAGCCGCCGATGCTGTGATCCTCGATCTAGAAGACGCCGTCGCCCCTGATCAAAAGGACATCGCGCGCGCGCAGGTTTGCGCTGCCGTTGTCGCCGGTGGCTTTGGTCCCCGCCAAGTTGTTATCCGCATCAACGCCCTTGAGACGCCCTGGGGGCTTGAAGACATTGCCGCAGCCGCCAAAGCAAAGCCCGATGCCATCTTGGTGCCCAAACCTAATGATGCGGCTGACATCCAACGGGTTGCCGATGCCATGCGCCAAGCGGGCTCCACCGAAGCAACAAAGCTGTGGGCCATGGTCGAAACACCTTTGGCAATTCTCAACATTCGCGAATTGGCGGGTGCCGCCCGCCATGCGGGTTCGCCGCTGTCATGTCTGGTTATGGGCACCAATGACCTCGTCAAAGAAACCCGCGTCGAGCTGGACGGACAACGAACAGCTGCCCTCTATTGGCTTTCCGCAGCAGTAACCGCCGCGCGTGCTTATGGCCTTATCGTGCTTGATGGCGTCTACAACAATTTTAAGGACTTCGCCGGTCTGCAGCAAGAAGCGGTCCAGGGCCGCCTGTTGGGCTTCGACGGCAAAACACTGATCCACCCGGACCAGATCTCTGCAGCCAATGCTGTGTTCGCTCCGGCACCTGAGGAAGTTGTTTGGGCCCGCAAGATCATTGCCGCCTTTACTCTCCCGGAACACAAGGGTCGCGGTGTGATCACGCTGGACGGTAAAATGGTCGAGTTGCTACATGCCGACATGGCGCGCCGGACTGTGAGCATCGCCGATGCGATCGCTGCTCGGGCGTAATGCTGGAAATCGTTGAGCGTAAAGCTAGCGTTCACAGCGCCCCAGATCTGCCCAGCTATGAGCGAACCGAAGCCTTAAAGCGCCTTTAAGGCTTTTCCGGCTGTATGGCACCGTGTGCCGGCTGGGGTTGTTTAGATGCGTAACCGAGAGTTCGCTGCAGCAATTGCGGCCTTGCTGCTTGCCGGCTGTGCGGCCAAACCACCGGCTGTAGGCCTTCGCGCTTTTCCACCATGCGACACAATTGGCAGCACCGCAACGACGACATCACGCGGCACCTCCCTCGCGTACGCCCAACGCAGCCTATCGCAACTCTATCCCGATGCGCGCGGTGAGCTCTTGGGTGTTGGCTATCGTCGGATCCGCGTAATCAGCCGCAGCTCGTCCTGTGGTCCTTACAAGATTGGCGGCCTTGAAACCGGCCTTGTCACGTGCACCGTCCGCGCAAGGGTCTGTGGCCGCTGAGTGGGATTGCCAATGGTCGCGTGTGCGGTGCACAAATGCTGTGCTTCCAGTCACAGTTGTGAGGCCCATATGCCCGAACCCATTGCATCAACCAAGGCCAACCGTGGCAACTTCTTCGAAGATTTTCGTGTCGGTCAGGAAATCATCCACCCAACGCCGCGGACCATCACCGCCGGCGATGTAGCACTTTACACCGGCCTTTATGGTAGCCGTTTCGCCGTCCAGTCGTCCAACGCGTTTGCCCAGGCCATCGGACTAGCGCAGGGACAGCTACCGGGTATGTCGCCGACCGTAGGGCACGGGCCTATCGACGATCTCATTGTATTTCATGTTATTTTCGGAAAAACCGTCCCCGATATCTCGCTGAACGCCGTAGCAAACCTTGGTTATGCCGAGTGCCGTTTCGTCAAGCTCGTCTATCCTGGAGACACGCTGTCTGCGCGCTCGGAAGTGATCGGCCTCAAAGAGAACTCTAACGGCGAGACCGGCGTGGTTTACGTTCGGACAACCGGCCGCAATCAGCATGGCGAGATTGTTCTGACCTACGTGCGATGGGTCATGGTGAAGAAATCCCGCAAAGATGCGCCCACGCAGCCAGCTCTCGTTCCGAAGCTTGAAGCCAAGCTGACGCCTGCAGTTCTTGGGGATGCACTACCGAAGATCAATGTCGCAGCTTATGACACCGTGCTGAGCGGTTCACCTTATCTATTTGACGACTACCGTGTTGGCGAATGCATCGACCACGTCGATGGCGTCACCATCGAAGAAGCTGAGCATCAGATCGCAACCCGCCTCTACCAGAACACTGCCAAAGTCCATTTCGACAACTTTGCCGCGCGTGAAACTCGCTTCGGCCGGCGGCTGATCTACGGTGGCATCGCGATTTCCATCGCTCGCGTACTCACATTCAACGGCCTCGGCAATGCATTCAGGATCGCCGCCATCAACGGCGGTCGCCATGTCGCTCCATTGTTTTCTGGCGATACTGTTTACGCCTGGAGTGAGGTTCTAGAGACTTCAGAGGTTGGCAGCCGCAAAGACATCGGTGCCCTCCGACTAAGGACAGTCGCCACCAAAAACCAGTCTTGTGCCACTTTTCCCTTCAGGAACGCGGGCCAGGACCCGTCAGACGGGGTCATTCTCGACCTCGATTACTGGGTTTTGCTACCCCGCCGAGATTAGGACTAGCCCGGATACTTGGTTGGCGGGAAATTAACCGTTTAGCGGTACTCCTGAGAGGTAAGACCGCTCCTGGCCATTCGGTCAGGTCGGCGAGAACTACCAAAGGCGCCACGCTGGTCGATCCCCAGCGTCGCGAATTCTAAGTGACGAAACGGGTGGCAGTCATCGGAGCGGGCCTTGCGGGGCTTTCGACAGCGCGCGTCCTGCGCCGCTCGGGTTGCTATGTCGAAGTCTTCGAGCAGGACAGGATCATTGGCGGCCGCATGGCAACGATGCGCCTCGGCCTCGCCTCTTTCGATGCCGGTGCCCAATACCTCACCGCCCGCAGTCCGAGCTTCCAAAAATATGTCGATGAACTCGTCGGTTCCGGTTACGCGACGCCCTGGGCACCCCGTGGCCTCGACGGCGTGGCCATGCCGACCATGCAGCAATGGTTCGTCGGCACACCCGGTATGAGTTCTATTCTACGGCCATTGGCCGAAAGCGTTCGCATACACACCAGCCGACGCGTCCATACCCTTAAGCGAACAGACAAGGGTTGGTATCTTTGGTTCGAGGATGAGACCAGCGCCGGACCGTTTCATGCAGTCGTGTGTGCCGTTCCAGCGCGCGAGGCACTGTTACTCTTAGGCCGCATCGATCGGCTGGCAGATCCGATTACCCGTGTGCGGATGTCGCCGTGCTGGGCTGTCATGGTACGCCTCGACACCCACCTCCTGCCTGAAAAAGAAGTCTATTCAGACATGAGTGAAGTGATCCGCTGGGTGTCGCGCAACAACGCCAAACCCGGCCGCTCCGGCCGCGGTGATCAGGTTCTAATTCACGCGTCACCCGCTTGGAGTCGTGAAACCGAGGACGCCGATCCGGAAGCCGTCGCTGAAGATCTATGGGCAGAAGTCAGCCATGCGCTGGGCCTAGCACCAACCCGGCCAGCCCAGATGTCGGCCTACCTCTGGAAGCATGGTCTCGTCGAAACGTCTCTCGGCGAGACCTTTCTATTCTCCAGCGATGATATGGTCGGCGTAACCGGTGATTGGTGCATAGGCCGCCTTGCCGAACACGCCTTCGACAGCGGCGCACGTCTCGGTAAAGTCATCATGGACGCCCTCGATTAGGTGGGACAATGATCGGCCGAACTGGGACCGAACGCGGCTCAAAAGCGATTTGTGCGGCGAGCAATCAGCACCGGCCCAAGTTTGGAACTTAGTTGGCCAGTCGTAGTGGGGCTCAGCAATACAGCTCAACTCAGGTCTCAAGTTAGGCTTGCCAATCGAACCACCGTTGTGCATAAGACGGGTGCCTCGGCGATTTCGGTCGCCGGTACCCATGGAAGCGGGTGTAGCTCAGCGGTAGAGCACGACCTTGCCAAGGTCGGGGTCGAGGGTTCGATCCCCTTCGCCCGCTCCAAAAATACAAAGATTGCGATCATGATACGAGAGCCCGCCTCTAAGCGGGCTTTTCGTTGTTCAAACGGTCGCTGCGGGATGCGCAGGTCCGCGATTGTGGATTTTAGGGATGCTTGCGCGAGCGAAGCGGCTCACCCATACTCTGGCTCGGATATGTTCGTCCGAGCTTAATGCTCCGCACGCATCTGGGGAGACACTTGCCATGGTGGATGCAGCTGCGCCTGTGCGCCGGATCGAAACCGGCGCTCTCAACCCTTTGAACGCGCAGAACCCCTACATTCAGGGTGTCTATGAGCCGGTGGCGAAAGAGACGACCGCGCTCAACTTACGCGTCGTCGGCGATCTGCCCAAAGACCTGCACGGCTGCTTCTATCGCAATGGACCGAACCCGCCGCAGGCACCGGAAGGGCTGCATCATTGGTTCGACGGCGATGGGATGATCCACGCCATCCACTTCGAGAGCGGCAAGGCCGAGTATCGCAATCGCTACATTCAGACGGCTGACCACGTCGCAGATCTCAATGGCGGCTGCGGCGCGGGTGGGGTGCTCGTCCCCTCGGCACGGGCGAACAAAGACTCAACTCGTGGCGATCTCGTCTATAAGGACACGGCGAACACCGATCTGGTCGTGCACAACGGCTCCGTGATGGCGCTGTGGTACATCTCAGGGCAACCCGTGCGCGTGAATGCGCGTACACTGGAAACTATTCGAACCGAAAATTTCGGCGGCAAGCTGCCGCGGCATGTGTCAGCGCACTCCAAAGTCGATCCAAAAACCGGGGAGTTCGTGTTCTTCGACTATTCGCTCTACGAGCCCTGGATGACGTTCGGCACCGTGAGCGCGACCAATGAACTGACGCATTTCGAACGTGTTGAACTGCCCGGGCCGCGCTTGCCGCACGACATGGGGCTCACTGAGAACTACGTCATTCTGCACGATCTGCCGGTGGTGTTTGCCGATCACGGACTGCGCCGCAGCATGTGGAATATCAAGTTTGCCGACCAACCGGCGCGCTTCGGCGTGGTGCCGCGCACGGGGCGGGGCGATCAGATCCGCTGGTTCGAGACCGACAGTTGTTACATCTACCACGTCGTCAACAGCTGGGAGGACGGCGATGAGGTGGTGATGGTCGCCTGCATGATGATCCCCAACGGCTTCCCGATGAACCCAGCCTACGGTGCCTATGCGCCGATGGTGAACGTGTTGGCGCTGCATGCCGTGCCGGTGGAGTGGCGCATGAACATGCGCACCGGTGAGGTGAAGAAGCGCCAACTCGATGATCGGATCGGCGAGTTCCCGGTGATCAATCTGGACTATACGGGGCAGCGCTCGAAATGGTCGTACCATGTGGCGATGGGGAAGACAGAGCTGCAGCGGATGGCCGGGATCTACAAATACGATCTGCAGACTGGGGCTGCGAAGACCTATCTGTATGAGCCGCAGATGTTCGGATCCGAGCCGGCGTTTGCGCCGCGCATCGGAGCAAAGGATGAAGATGACGGTTATGTCATCGCCTTCGTGACGGATGAGAATACTGGCAAGTCCGAGGTGCAGGTGCTGGATGCTAGGTCTGTCGAGAAGGGTCCGATTGCGCGCGTGATGCTGCCGGTGCGCGTGCCCGCAGGCTTCCATGGAACATGGGCCCGCGGCGATCAGATCGCGGCGGCTTGATTGCCGGCCGCCGTTCGATTTCAACTTTGGGACTGCTTTGATGTCAGAACACGCCCAAGCGTCGAACGATCATCATGAGGCACCACACGGCCTCGACCTGCCGATCGCGCGCCTCAACGTCCGCCTAATGGCGCCTGACGGCAAACTGCCACCTGATGCCCCCGAGTGGATCTGGAAGCTCGATCACCCCTATCTGCATGGCCTTTTCGCGCCAACGAACCGCGAGTATGACGCCGAAAATTTGGAGATCGAAGGCGAACTGCCGGCCGATCTTTACGGCGCCTACATCATGAACGGCCCGTCGCAACGCTTCGAACCAGTCAACCGCTATCACTACTATGATGGTGACGCGATGCTGCGTGCCATCTACTTTCGCGACGGGCGCGCGTCGTTCCGGCAGCGCTGGATCCGCAACGAAGCGTTCGTGGTGGAAGACATCGCCAAGATGAACATCTGGCCAGGGCTGGCGGGGCCATACAATTTCAAGCTGCCGGGCTCGCCGATCAAGGATACGTCCAACACGGATATTGTCTACTACGCTGGCAAGTTGCTCTCGCTGTTCTACATGGCGGGCAAACCTTACGAGATCGATCCGGTGACGCTGGAGACGCGGGGCAAGGAAACGTTCGGCGGCAAGCTGAGCTACGATCTTTCCGCGCACAGCAAGGTCGATCCGGCGACGGGCGAGCTGTTCTTTTTCAGCTATGCCGATACGCCGCCTTACATGCGCTACGGTGTTGCGAGCCCGACCGGTGAGTTGCTGCACGATGTGGCGATCGACCTTCCAGGTCCGCGCTCGCCGCACGATCTCGGCCTCACCACGAACTACGCGATCCTGCACGATCTACCGCTGTTTCATGACGTTGAGCTGCTCAAGACAACCAAGCATCGCATCCTGTCGTTCCACCGCGATATGCCAGCCCGCTTCGGCATAATTCCGCGCTATGGCCGTGCCGACCAGATCAAGTGGTTTGAGGCCGAGCCGTGCTACATTCTGCACGTCATCAATGCCTGGGAAGAGGGCGACTGGGTGCATCAGATCTGCTGCCGGCAGGCCAATCCAGATCCGAAACGCGACAAGGCGGATGGACCGCTCGCGTCTATGATGGCCTACCGACGGCGTGTGCATCAATTGCACCGCTGGTCTTTCAACATGGTCACTGGTGAAGTCCGCGAGACGCCCATCGATGATCTCAATACCGAGTTCCCGCGCATCAATCCGCTGCGCATGGGCAAGAAGTCGAAGCTTGCGTTCAATCAGTTTCTGCCGTTAACAGCAGGCGATGGCAGCATTTCTGGCCGCTGCCAGACATTCGATGCGCTGATCCGCTACGACACCGACACAGGTGCGCGTCAGCGCTATGACTACGGTGACGGCGTGTTTGGCAATGAGGCGCCCATTGCGCCCAAGCGCGGTGCTACTGCTGCGAGCGCCGAAGACGATGCCTACGCCGTGACGTTTGTCACCGACACGAACACATGGGCCTCGGCATGTCTGGTGTTTGACGCCAAGGACATCTCGCGCGGCCCCATCGCGAAGGTGAAAATCCCACACCGCATCAGCGCCGGCTTCCATACGACCTGGATTCCGGGTGACGAGATTTATGCATGATCTCTAAAGGTCGTGTCGCTGGAGCGGGATTGTGAACAATGCCCGCTGACCTCGCCCAGATTGTGCAGTTGATCGTCAACGGCGTGGCGATTGGGTCGATCTACGCGCTGGTCGCGGCTGGCCTGGTGATGACCTATAAGGCGACCGAAGTGCTGAACTTTGCGCACGGCGATCTCCTGATGGCATCGGCATTTGTCTGCTGGGGCTTGATAACACTGGCTGGCTGGCCGTTCTGGCTCGCAGCGCCTGCCACGATTGCGGCGATTGCGGCCCTGGCAGCGCTTATAGATATGCTCGCGATGCGCC
>JANNEU010000233.1:0-2953 GCA_031379035.1 Hyphomicrobiaceae bacterium
CTCGAAAAGCATGGGGGATAGAGCTATGATTTGCGCAGAGCCTGTGCTCGACATTCGCGACGTGTCCAAGACGTTCATCATGCACCTCCGCGATGGCGCACGTCTGCCTGTGTTGTCTCGAGTGTCATTGACGCTGAACCCTGCTGAATGTCTTGCGCTGGTCGGGCCATCAGGGATCGGCAAATCGTCTCTGCTGCGCATGATCTTTTGCAACTACCGCTGCGATCACGGTCACATCCGCGTCCGCGATGGCACACGGTGGATCGACCTTGATCGCGCCGACGCCCGCGAGATCCGGCAGGTGCGGCAGACCACCATCGGCTACGTCAGCCAATTCCTGCGTGTCATTCCGCGCGTGCCAACCCGCGCCGTTGTTGCAGCGGCAGGACGAGATGCGGGATTGTCCGGGGATGAGAGCGACAAGCGTGCGTGCGCGCTACTTGAGCGCCTCAATATTCCGTCGCGTTTGTGGGCGCTGCCGCCGGCGACCTTTTCGGGCGGTGAGCAGCAGCGTGTGAACATCGCGCGTGGTATGATTGGTCGCCATGCCGTGCTGTTGCTCGACGAGCCAACAGCCTCACTCGACGCCGCCAATCGCGACGTTGTCGTTGACCTTATCACTGAAGCCAAGGCGCTTGGGGTGGCCGTTCTCGGCATCTTCCACGATGCAGACGCACGTCGTCGAGTTGCTAACCGCGAACTCGATCTTTCAGCTTTTGCGGTAAATGTCTGATCATAGGGGCCGATATGTCGACCAGAAACCAAAAGACGCCTGTCTGCAATGTCCGAATCGCATCGCAATCCATTGTTCTTGCAAACCGCGTTGCATCTGGCACGGTGATTGTCGAAAATGGCATCATCGTGGGTATCGATGAAGGCTGGCATGATCCGCGCGCCGAGGATTGGGGCAAAACATGCCTCATTCCGGGGCTGATCGAGCTGCACACAGACCACCTGGAACCGCACTACTCGCCCCGTCCGAAGGTGTTCTGGGACCCACTTTCCGCGGTGCTCTCTTACGATGCGCAGATCGCGACGTCCGGAATCACGACAGTGTTCGACAGCTTGCGCGCCGGCAGCGATGGTGATCGCCATACACTGGCTGGTGGACTTCTGACGCTCGGGGACGCCATCAAGGCTGCGCGCCTCGCTGGGCTTCTGCGCGTCGATCACCTCACGCACCTGCGATGCGAGATCTGTTCGGACGACGTGTTGGAAGAGACCGAGCAATTCATGGCCGCGCACGACGTGCATCTCATGTCGCTCATGGACCACACGCCGGGCGCGCGGCAGTTCCGCGACGAAGAAAAATTGCGCGACTACTACCGTGGTAAGTCGAGCAAGTCCGAGGCGGAGATGGATACGTTCATCGTGGCACGCAAACGCGCGCATGCGCACAACCACGACGCCCACCGCCAAGCCCTGTTGGCTCTTGCCCGCACGCGACGCGTTAAACTTGCAAGTCACGACGACACGACGGTCGAGCATGTGCAAGAATCGCAAAGGGACGGCATCGCGCTTGCCGAGTTCCCCACCACAGTTGATGCGGCACGTGCGTCGCATGAAGCCGGCATTACCGTCTTGATGGGGGCGCCAAACGTCGTTCGCGGCGGCTCGCACTCTGGCAACGTCTCGGCGCGCGATCTTGCTGAACTCGGCGTTCTTCACGCGCTGTCGTCTGATTACGTGCCTGCAAGTCTTTTGCAGGGCGCACTTGGCTTAAGGGACGTCCCTGCTGTCGGCGGCATTCCAGGGGCCATCCGGCTCGTTACCAAGGCACCTGCTGAGGCAATGGGGCTTCTCGATCGCGGCGAAATCGCGGTCGGGAAACGGGGTGATTTGGTGGTTGCCGACCTGAGCGGCCATGTTCCAGTGATCCGCGAGGTTCGGCGACTGGGAGCACGCGTAGCATGATGGCTCCGGCGCAGGTTTCCGGTACCCTCGTGTTAGTTGTTGGTAGCAGCGGTGCAGGCAAGGATACCGTTTTGCGTGGCGCTCAGAGGCAATTGCGCGAAGACCGACGAATTGTCTTCCCGCAACGCACGATCACCCGACCGGCCGATCTCACCGAAGATCATATCTCGGTCTCGCGGGAAGGGTTCTCAGAGCTGGCAAGGCGTGGCACCTTCGCGTTCTGTTGGAGCGCTCACGGACTGAAATACGGGTTACCGGTATCGATTGGGTCCGATCTCAAAGCCGGCAAGGTCGTCGCATGTAACGTTTCTCGTCACGTCATTGCTGAAGCGCGAAGCGCTTTTGGTTCCATCCTTGTTGCGGAAGTTCGTGCTTCGCTCCAAGCGCGCGCAGCACGCCTCGCTGCGCGGCAGCGCGAGGATCCGAGAGATATTGCAGCCCGACTGTCACGCGATGTCGATGTTGGTCGAGGCCCTGACATTGTTATTCTCAACGACGGGCCGGAGGCCGAGGCAGTCGCGAGCTTTGTGCAGGCCTTGAAAATGGCAACCTCAACGGCACAGGTGTTAAATGCCAAGCCCGGAAACTATTGATATTGTGTGCGATCGGAGTAGGACCTTCGGTATGGTGCCGCAAATTGCGACCCTGCATCGAGCGTAACAAAGGACAAATTGCATCCGGACCGGCAAAAGCAAACCCTTGTTCTAGGGTCGCTCATTTCAGTTCACGCGTTGATCTTTTGACGTTGGCGATACCATACCAGCACAACTTTTGTACTGCTCAAAACTCACGTGGGCCCCAGATCATCGCCAGGGTCGAAGACCGGCGATTAATGCGATTAGAAATAGCCACACTCTCGATTTTTACGCGGATGTGTTACAAGTGCGCTCGCGGCAAAGCTTGCGGGAGCGACCTGGACTCAAATGTATCGACACGCACTTTCCACAGTCAAAGGACTGCTCACGCGCTTACCGCTATCAAGCGAGCGCGCCGACCGATGGGCTGCGGCAATGCGGCCCGAGGGGAAGTCCGGTTCGAC